>JAUZEX010000122.1 GCA_030838815.1 Actinomycetota bacterium | reverse complement strand
CGCAACGGCTGGATCTCCCCATACTCCCGCCGCATGGCCATCAGCCCCGGCATCTCATGCTCGGCCAGCTGGATCTCCTTGCGACCGAACGCGGCCAGCGACAGATCGGCAACCTTGAAATCGGGGGGGGCAGCGGTCATGGGCGTCTCCTCGGGACGGGGGGAGCTCCATTCTGCCCCGAGGTCAGCCCATGGAGTCCACCGTGATGCCCGTCGACCACGCTTCCCAGACCGCCAGGGCGGCTTCCGCCCTCCGCATGGCCGACTCGTCGGCCCGGCCGGTGACGAACCGCCGGAGGCACCAGGCCAGTTCGCCCGTCAACGCCGCTGGCGGCTCCTTCTCGGCGGTGGTGAGATCCAACGACGGTGTCTCGATCAGCACGGTCATCCCCTTCGGCCTCTTTGCCTGACGGGGTAGTACCCGGTTTCTGACCGTTCGATAACGCCCCGGGGCTCAACGGGGCGGAAGTCGGACAACGTTGATGTAGAAGTCATCGACCTGGCGCACCACCTTCACGAAGGCCTCGAAATCCACCGGTTTCGTGACGTAGGCGTTGGCGTGCAGGTCGTAGCTGCGGAGGATGTCCTCTTCCGCCTCGGAAGTGGTCAGGACCACCACGGGTATCCGGCGCAGCTCCTCCTCGGCCTTGATGCGGGCCAGCACCTCCCGCCCGTCGACCCGGGGCAGGTTGAGGTCGAGGAGGATGAGGCCGGGCCGGGGCGCGTCGGCGTACTGCCCCTCCCGGAAGAGGAAGGCCAGCGCCTCCTCGCCGTTGCTCACCACGTGGAGCTCGTTGGCCATCTTGGCGTCGGCCAGGGCTTCCCTGGTCATGAGGACATCGCCGGGGTCGTCCTCGATCAGGAGGATCCCGACGGGGTCGACACTCCCGGCCAGGTCCGGGATGGCGGCGTCAGACACTGATCTCTCCTTCTGCGGGAACGGAAAGGTCCTCGTCGGGGACGGGGACGTCGGCCTCGGAGACAGGGACGGGGAGCGTCCAGCACACGGTGGTGCCGGAGCCGACGGCGGTGTCGAGCCAGATGCGGCCGCCGTGGAACTCGACGATCTTCTTGCACAGGGCCAGACCGATGCCCGTCCCGGGATAGAGCTCCTTGGCGTGGAGACGCTGGAAGATGACGAAGACCCGGTCGGCGTAGGTTTCGTCGATCCCGATGCCGTTGTCGGCCACCCGGAAGGACCATTCCCCGTCGATCTGCTCCGCATTCACCTCGATGCGGGGCGGCGCGTCACTGCGGAACTTGATGGCGTTGCCCACGAGGTTCTGGAACAGGGCGCTGAGCAGCGACGGGTCGCCCTTGACCGTCGGCAGGGGGTGGCGCACGACCTCGGCCCCGGCGTCCTCGATGGCCGCCTCGAGGTTGCGGAGCGCCCGGTCGAGCGAGTCCTCGCAGTCGACGTCGACGAACTCCTCGGTGGTGCGGCCGACCCGGGAGAAGGCCAGGAGGTCGTTGATGAGCGCCTGCATGCGCTTGGCGCCGTCGACGGCGAACTCGATGTACTGGTCGGCCCGCTCGTCGAGCTGGCCCTGGTAGCGGCGCTGGAGGAGCTGGCAGAAGCTGGTGACCTTCCGCAGCGGCTCCTGGAGGTCATGGGACGCCACGTAGGCGAACTGCTCCAGGTCGGCGTTGGAGCGGGCGAGCTCCTCGGCCTGCGCCGTCAACTCCTCCTTCTGGGCCGCGAGGAGCTCCCGGGCGTCCTCCATGGCGGCCAGCTCGGCCCGGATCTGGCGCCGCATGGCGTCTGTGTCTCCGGCCAGGCGCATGATCTCCGGCGGCCCGACGGGCTCGATCGGCCGGTCGAACTCGCCGGCGGTCACCCGGCGGGTCTGGTCTCCGAGCGAGTCGAGCGGCCCGAGTACCCAGTGGCCGAGCGACCGCCACAACACCAGGCCGGCGAGGGCGGCGGCGGAGAGGCCGGCGCCGGCCACCTCCACCAACCGGCGGGTGGCGATGTCGAGGTTGCGACCGGCCCGGGCCCGTTCGGTGTCGAGCGCCTGCTCCAGCGCTTTCGATGCGTCCCGGAACACGTCGAACCGTTGCTTCGATTCCTCCAGCAGCGCCGGCGTCGCCGCCTTGGGCCCCCCGGTCCGGACGGAATCCACGAGCGGTTGGGCCGCCGCCTCCCGCCATTCGGCCGCCTTCCGCAGCGTGTCGGCCAGAGGCGTCGTCAGCCGCGGATCGCCCCGGACCGCCCGCTGCAGCCGGGTCGAGGCGTCAGTCTCCTCCGACAGCCCCCTGACGTAGGGCTCCCGGAACCGTTCGTCGTTGGTGAGAACGAAGCCCCGCACCCCGGTCTCCTGGTCGACGAGGGCGGCCCGCAGGTCCCGTCCGGCCAGTACCGCCGGGTCGAGACGGCCCACGAGCCTCGTCCGGGCGTCGAGCAGCCCGGTAAAGGTCAGCGCGGTAAAGGCCAGGGCGATGACGCCGAGGCCCCCCACGATCAGGAAGGCGACTCCGACGCGGCGGCGGAGGGACACACCCCCCGTCCGGAATCGGGCCGGCGGGCGGCTCACCTCGCCGCGCCCGCCTCTCCCGCCGCGCCCGACACGAGCATCAGGGCCACGTCGTCGGGCAGCGGGCCGCCGTGCTCCTCCTCGGCCCAGGCCAGCGTGGCCTCGAGGCCGGCCTCCCAGCGGCCTGTCCCGATCCCTCCTGGGCCCAGCCCGCCGGCGCCGAGCCGTTCGGTCAGGCCCTCGACGCCGAGCCGCTCGTCGCTGTGGCGGCGGCGGCCCTCGATGAGGCCATCGGTGTAGAGAAGGACGGCCCAGGGCCCGGTGAGCGGCGTCTCGCCCACCGCCCACGTCTCCCCGGGGAGCACGCCGAGCGGCGGCCCGGGGGCCAGGTCGGGGCAGGAAACCGGTCCCGGCTGGAGGAAGAGCGGCGGCGGGTGGCCGGCCAGGCGGACGGCGGCGACCCGACGGTCGGGCCCGACGGTGATGTCGCACACGGTGACGAACGTCTCGTCCTGCTGGCGCTCGGCCACGAGCACGCCGTCGAGGGCGGGGAGGACCAGGTCGTGCACCGTCCCGGCCAGCACGAGGGTGCGCCAGGCGATGCGGAGGGAGACGCCGAGGGCGGCTTCGTCGGGACCGTGGCCGCAGACGTCGCCGATGACCGCCCGCAGGGTCCCGTCCTCCAGCTCCACCGCGTCGTAGAAGTCGCCGCCGAGGACGTCGCCGCCGCCGCCGGGCCGGTAGACGGTGGCCACCTCCAGGTCGCCGCTGCGGAGCAACGGCCGGGGCAGCAGACCCCGCTGGATCCGATCGTTCGCCTCCCGCCGGAGGTTGGCCTCGAAGAGGCGCCGGGTGGCGATGTCGGCCCGGCGGCGCTCGATGGCGTAGCGGACCGACCGGCCCAGCGACGAGGCGTCGACCTCGGCCTTGATCAGGTAGTCCTGGGCGCCGCTGGCCACCGCCAGCGCTCCCCGGCTGCGGTCGGACAGCCCGGTGAGCACGACGACGGCCACGTCCCCGTCGGCGCTCAGGAGGGCCCGGAGGCCGTCGAGGCCGAAGCTGTCGGGGAGGGCGAGGTCGAGGAGGACGCAGTCGGCCCGGTGCAGACGGGGCAGCGCCTCCCGGACGGACATGGCCCGGTCGAGCTCCACGTCGAGGTCGGTCTCCGACAGCAGCTCCTGGACGAGGAGGGCGTCGCCGGGGTCGTCTTCGACCAGCAGCACCCTGACCGGACCGCTGCCCTCGTGCGGCGTGTTCGGCGAGCCCGGCCCCGGAGCGGGGGCGGGGGGCTCGAGGATCTCCGATCTCTCCAGCATCCTTGCGTCCCCGTCACATCCGCACCCGCTTGTTCCGGCGCGTCGGCCCGGAGCCTAGTCGGCCTCTTAGACTGCCCGGCCCATGGAGCTCGACCTGTACTGCACCCAGCCCCACCCGGCCCGGATCGGCGAGATCGCCCGGCAGGCGCAGGCCGCCGGGTTCGCCGGCCTGTGGGTCACCGAGGCCGGCCACAACCCCTACATCGCCTGCGCCTTGGCCTCCGAGGCGGCCGACCGGCTGGTGCTCGGCACCGACGTGGCCATCGCCTTCCCCCGCAGCCCGATGGTGACCGCCCAG
>JAUZEX010000094.1 GCA_030838815.1 Actinomycetota bacterium | reverse complement strand
CGTGTCCGGCGTTGCGGGCGATCCAGTACAGCGGGGCCGACAGAGCCGAATACACCACCTGGGCTCCGGCGGCGTAGTCCCCGTCCAGCTCGTCGATCAGCTCCTCCACCACATCCTCGGCGTGGAGAAGGGCGGTGCCGCCTCCGGCCACGATGCCCTCCTCCATCGCCGCCCGGGTGGCGGACAGGGCGTCTTCCACCCGGTGCTGCTTCTCCTTGAGTTCGGCCGGCGTCGCCGCTCCCACCGTGATCACCGCCACCCGCCCGGCGAGGGAGGCCAGCCGCTCGGACAGCTTGTCCTGATCCCGCGGATTGGTCGCCCGTTCCAGCTCCGTCCGGATCTGGGCCAGGCGGTTGCCGATGGTCTCGGCACTGCCGGCGCCATCGAGGATGGTGGTGCTGTCGCGGGTGACAACCACCCGGCGGGCTCGGCCGAGGTGCTCGGGCAGCACGTTCTCCAGGGTCAACCCTGCGTCCTGGGTCACCACCCGGCCGTTGGTGAAGGCCGCCACGTCCTGCAGTTCGGCGATGCGCCGGTGACCGAACCCCGGGGCCCGTACGGCCACCGATTTGAAGTTGCCGTGGACATGGTTGCTGACCAGCATCCCGAGCGCAGAACCCTCTACCGTCTCGGCCATGATGACCAGGGGCCGCGGCGCCCGCATGATCTTGTCGAGGAGGGGCATCAGCTCACCGGCGGTGGTGATCTTTTCGCAGGTGAACAGGATGTAGGGATCGTCGAAGACCGCCTCCATCCGGGATTCGTCCGTCACCATGTACGGCGACACGAAGCCGTTGGCGAACTTGTAGCCCTCGGTGAACTCGACCTCCATCCCGTAGGTCGGCGATTCCTCGACGGTGATGATCCCCTCCGGACCGACCGCGTCGAGGGCCTCGGCGATCACGTCGCCGATATCGCCGTCGTCGTTGGCCGAGATGGACGCCACATGGGCCATCTCGGCTCGCCCGGAGATGGTTTGGGCCATGGTGTTCAGGCGGGGGACGACCCGGGCTACGGCGCGCTCGATCCCCCGCTTGAGAAAGATGGGATTGGCGCCCTGCTCGATGGCCCGCATACCGGCCTGGATCATGGCCTGGGCCAGCACGGTGGCGGTGGTCGTCCCGTCGCCGGCGATGTCGTTGGTCTTGGTGGCGACCTCCTTGACCAGCTGCGCCCCCATGTTCTCGAACGGATCCCGGAGGTGGATCTCCCGGGCGATGGTCACGCCGTCGTTGGTGATCGTCGGTGTGCCGGTGAGCTTCTCCAGCACGACGTTGCGGCCCTTGGGGCCGAGCGTCACCTTGACGGTGTCGGCCAGCTTGTTGACCCCCGCCTCCAGCCGGCGACGAGCTTCATGGTTGAATCGGAGCTCCTTGGCCATCGTCTCTCTTTCCTCGTGGCGAGCGATCGGTGTCAGCGGTCTGCTATCACGACCTGAGCGGTGATCCGAGTGGGTAGCCAGGACCACCGAGGGAGGCGTCGGCCGCGCTGAGCCAGATGTAGGCGCCGAGGGCCGCGAACAAGAAGACGATCACGCCGCCCACCTTGGTCATCCCCGTCGACCCGTTGTTGTTGGCGATGGCGAGAACGATGAGCGCAAGGTCGACCAGCCCGACGTCGATGGTGTACGCCACCGGTAGCCGGATGGTCGCCACCGTGAGGAAGAACATGGTGACCGACCAGGCGATGAGGAAGGCGACCACGGTCTTCGTGACCGCCGCCGCCGGCACCAGGTACCAATTGTGCTGGAGTCCCAGGACGAGCATGGTGTAGCTGACCCAGAACCCTCCGAAGACGCCGAACGCGCCGGCGACGAACGTCTGGCCCAGGTAGGCGGCCCACACCGCGGAGATGATCAGCCCCAGGGCCGTGGCCCCGAAGATGATCGACAGCGGCGCACCCAGCGTCGCGGCCGGGACATAGCCGGTGAGCTGCAGCCCGAGGCACGTCGAACCGACGACGAAGACGAGCCATCCGAGGACCTGGGGGTCTCCGGTGGCGCGGGCGACCACCGGAATCTCACGGATCACCTCGAGTGGTGTTTGGGTTCCTGTTGCTTCCGATACAGCCATCAGATTCCCCCTATGAGGTAGCCGGGATCAGGATGCCCCGGCCCCGGAGCCGGCCCTGGTCGAGGTCGGCCAAGGCGTCGCCGAATGCGTCCAGCGGGTAGGTGGCGGTGTGGAGCTTCACCTGTCCCCGTGCGGCCAGGACCATGAGCTCCACCAGGTCGGTGTAGGTCCCGACCAGGTTGCCGACGATGTTGATCTCGGTCGAGATGATGTCGATGGTGGGGACGGCCACGGCGCCCCCGTAGCCGATCACGAAGTAGCTGCCGGCGCGGCGGAGCATCCGGAGTCCCGACTCCACCGCCCCACCCTCGCCGACGAAGTCGAGAATGACCTCTGCTCCCAACCCGCCGGTCAGGTCCTTGACCGCTTCGGATTCGCGGCCGTCGGCCACCACGGTGTGGTCGGCGCCCAGGGCTTCGGCCAGTTTGAGGGCTTCGGGGGAGCGGTCGACGACGATGATCTCGGCCGCGGTCAACGACTTCAGGGCCTGAACACCGATGTGGCCGAGACCGCCGGCGCCGATGACAACAGCCCGGGTGCCCGGACCGAGCAGGGGGATGGCTTTCTTGGCCGCGTGGTAGGCGGTCAGACCGGCGTCGGCCAGGGCCGCCACCTCGGCCGGGGTCAGCCCGGCGTCGAGGCGAACCACCGCCCGGGCGTTGGTCTTGAGCAGCTCGGCAAACCCGCCGTCGGTGGAGATGCCGGGGAACGCGGCCTCCGTGCAGTGCATGTCGTTGCCGGCCCGGCAGGGATGGCACAGGCCGCAGGTGACGAGCGGGTGGACGATCACCGTGTCGCCGACGGCGACGTGGTCGACGGCGGTGCCCACGGCCTGGACCCAGCCGGCGTTCTCGTGGCCGAGTGTGTAGGGGAGCGTGACTCCGGACTTCTCCTTCCACTGACCCTCGACGATATGAAGGTCGGTCCGGCACAGCCCGGCCCCACCGATGCGGACGATGACGTCGAGGGGATGGGTCAGCTCGGGTTCCGGGACCTCCTCGATCCGGGGGTTTTCGCCATAGCGGTGCAGGCGGACGGCCTTCATCGGTGTCCTACTCCTTGTCCGGCGTGATAGCGGGTGGCCAGCAGCGCCCGGCAGGTGCCGGCGTTGCCCTCGATGCTCACCGCGATGGTCCGCAGCCGTCGCAGGTAGGCGGTCGCCCCCTCCGGGGAGATGGGCGCGCCCGTCCTGTCCACGAGGAACGGCGCCTCGGGGGACACGGCCAGGCCGAGCTCCGCCCGGCGTTGCAGGTAGGTGTCGGTGTCGGCTCCCGGCGGCAGGTCACCCAGGCGGAGCTGGGCCAGCTCGCCCGGCGTGGCGCCGTCGGCCAGCAGGCTCCGGCACAGCCGGTCCTGGCGGGCGGCCAGGGCTTTGCGCCGGAAGATCAGGCGGAGTTCGTCGAGCTCCCCGTCGGCCAGACCGGCGAAGGGGGCGTCAAAGCCCTGGCCCCCGCCGACCCCGGCGTTGATCTCGTC
>JAUZEX010000061.1 GCA_030838815.1 Actinomycetota bacterium | reverse complement strand
CCGTCCGCCCCGCCGCCGCCCGCCGCAGCTCCTCGAGCTTCTCCTCGGGCAGGGCGCCGAGGTGATCCACCTCGGCCACAATCGCTCCGTCGACGAGGTGCTGACCGCCTGTCTCCAGGAGGACGTGCAGGGCGTGGCGGTGTCGTCGTACCAGGGCGGCCACGTCGAGTACTTCAAGTACCTGGTCGACCAGCTCCGGGCCCGGGGCGCGGGCGTCGTGAAGGTCTACGGGGGTGGCGGCGGGACGATCGTGGCCAAGGAGATCGCCGAGCTCGAGGCCTACGGGGTGGAGAAGATCTTCTCCCCGGAGGACGGGCAGCGCCTCGGCCTGGCCGGGATGATCAACACGATGATCGCCACCTGCGACGTCGACCCGACCGGCGGCCCGGACGGGATCCCCGCTTTGGAGGACGTTCTGGCCGGCGACCACCGGGCCCTGGCCCGGCTGATCACGGTGCTGGAGGCCGGCGCGCTGGGGGACGACAAGCTCGAGGAGCTGCGGCGGGCGGCGGCGGGGCGGACGGTGCCCGTCCTCGGCATCACCGGGACCGGCGGCTCGGGGAAGTCGTCGCTGACCGACGAACTGCTGCGGCGGCTGCGGCTCGACCAGGAGGACAAGCTCCGGATCGCCGTCATCGCCGTGGACCCCACCCGGCGCAAGGGCGGCGGCGCGCTGCTCGGCGACCGCATCCGGATGAACACGCTCGACTCGGGACAGGTCTACTTCCGGTCGCTGGCCACCCGGGGGGCCAAGGAGCTCCCCGAAGCGCTCGACGACATCATCGGCGCGGCCAAGGCGGCCGGGTTCGACCTCGTGATCGTGGAGACGCCGGGCATCGGGCAGGGCGACGCCGCCATCGTGCCCCACGTCGACGTCCCCATCTACGTGATGACGCCGGAGTTCGGCGCCGCCTCCCAGCTCGAGAAGATCGACATGCTCGACTTCGCCGAAGCCGTCGTCATCAACAAGTTCGACCGACGGGGCGCCGACGACGCGCTGCGCGACGTGCGGCGCCAGATCGTCCGCAACCGGGAGGCGTTCTCGGCCAAGCCGGACGAGATGCCGGTGTTCGGCACGGTGGCCTCCCGCTTCCACGACGACGGGGTGACCGCCCTCTACCAGCACCTGCGGGGGCTGCTGGCCGACAAGGGTCTCCGGCTGGCGACCGAAGGCGCCCTGGCGCCGGTCGAGGGCCGGGTGAGCTCGGCTGTGTCGCCGATCGTGCCGCCGGCCCGGGCCCGGTACCTGGCCGAGATCGCCGCCGGCGTGCGGGACTACCACCAGCGCACCGCCGAGGCGGCGGCCGCCGCCCGGCGTTGCCAGGCCCTGGAGACGGCCAAGGAGCTGATCGCCGGCCGGAGCGACGCGGCGGCCAGCCCGAGTACGGCCAGCACGACCGCCGACCTCGACGCCGCCCTGGCCGAGGCCCGCCAGGCTCTGCCCGGCGACGACCGCAAGCTGCTGGAGGGCTGGCCGGCCGTGGTCGAGCAGTACTCCGGTGACGAGCTGGTGGTGAAGGTGCGGGACCGGGAGCTGCGCACGATCCTGACCCGGGAGTCGCTGTCGGGCTCGAAGATCCCCCGGGTGGCCCTCCCCCGCTACGAGGACCAGGGCGAGCTGCTCCGCTTCCTGCGGGCCGAGAACCTGCCCGGGCACTTCCCGTTCACCGCCGGCGTGTTCTCCTTCAAGCGGGAGGGCGAGGACCCGGCCCGCATGTTCGCCGGCGAGGGCGACCCCTTCCGGACCAACCGCCGGTTCCACTATCTGGCCGAGGGCCACCTCGCCACCCGCCTGTCCACGGCCTTCGACTCGGTCACCCTCTACGGGTTCGACCCCGACGAGCGTCCGGACATCTACGGCAAGGTCGGGACGTCGGGCGTGTCGATCGCCACCCTCGACGACATGAAGGTTCTGTACTCCGGCTTCGACCTCTGCGACCCGACGACGTCGGTGTCGATGACGATCAACGGGCCGGCGCCCACGATCCTGGCCATGTTCCTCAACACGGCCATCGATCAGCGGGTCGACGCCTGCGTGGCCGAGCTCGGCCGGCCCCTGACCGATGAGGAGTTCGCCGGCCTCAAGGCCGACACCCTGGCCACGGTACGGGGCACGGTGCAGGCCGACATCCTCAAGGAGGACCAGGGCCAGAACACCTGCATCTTCTCGACGGAGTTCTCGCTCAAGATGATGGGCGACATCCAGGAGTACTTCATCGAGAACCAGGTGCGGAACTTCTACTCCGTGTCGATCTCGGGCTACCACATCGCCGAAGCGGGCGCGAATCCCATCTCGCAGCTGGCCTTCACGCTGTCCAACGGCTTCACCTACGTGGAGTCGTATCTGGCCCGGGGCATGGACATCGACGACTTCGCCCCCAACCTGTCGTTCTTCTTCTCCAACGGGATGGACCCGGAGTACTCCGTCATCGGCCGGGTGGCGCGCCGTATCTGGGCCATCGCCATGAAGGAGCGCTACGGCGCCAACGAGCGCTCGCAGAAGCTCAAGTACCACGTGCAGACGTCGGGCCGGTCGCTCCACGCCCAGGAGATGGACTTCAACGACATCCGCACGACGCTGCAGGCGCTCATCGCCATCTACGACAACTGCAATTCACTCCACACCAACGCCTACGACGAGGCGGTCACCACGCCGTCGCAGGAGTCGGTGCGCCGGGCCATGGCCATCCAGCTCATCATCAACGCCGAGTGGGGCTTGGCCATGAACGAGAACCCGCTGCAGGGCTCGTTCATCATCGATGAGCTGACCAACCTCGTCGAGGAAGCGGTCCTGTCGGAGTTCGAGCGGATCTCGGAGCGGGGCGGCGTCCTCGGGGCCATGGAGTTCGGCTACCAGCGGGGCAAGATCCAGGACGAGTCGATGCTCTACGAGCAGCGCAAGCACGACGGGTCGCTGCCGATCATCGGCGTGAACACGTTCCGGAACCCGTCCGGTTCCGACGTCCCCGACACGCTGGAGCTGGCCCGGGCCTCCGAGGACGAGAAGCAGTCGCAGCTGACCCGGCTGCGGGACTTCCAGGCCCGCACGGCCGAGGAGCGGCCGGCGGTGCTGGAACGGCTCCGTCAGACCGCCCTCGAGGGCGGCAACTGCTTCGAGGTCCTCATGGACGCCGTGCGGTCCTGCTCGCTGGGCCAGATCACCCAGACCCTGTTCGAGGTCGGCGGGCGCTACCGGCGCAACGTCTGACCACACGCTTCTCCCGTCACGAACCCCCCCGATTAGGGGGGGTTCGTGACGGGAGAACGCTTCAGCGGGCGGACTCGAGGGCGGCGCGGACGTCGGGCGGGATCTCGACCGACTCCGCGCTGTGGGGCTTCACCGAGACGTAGGTCACCGTGCCGGTGCAGACCGGGCGGCCGGCGACGGAGGAGCGGTACTCGAGGTCGAAGGACTTCGTCCCGAGGCGGACGGGCAGCACGGCAATCTCGACCTCGTCGTCGAAGCCGGCCGGACCCTGCCACTCCACCGTCGCCTTGACCACCATCACGTCGAAGGTGGAGAAGAAGACGTCCTTGGGCGGGAAGCCGAGGTGGTCGCAGAAGCGCGTCATGGCGTCGTCGAAGTAGGCCAGCCAGTGGCCGTGGAAGACGACGCCCTGCTGGTCGACCTCGGCGTAGGTCGGCCGGCGGCGATGGACGAATGTCACCGTTCAACCCCGCAGGGAGGCGCCGTGATCCTTGGCCATGGCGTCGATCAGGCGCTGCCGGAGGCCGCCGACCTCCTCGTCGGTGAGGGTTCGGTCGCGGGCGCGGAAGCGGAGCCCGAAGGCGATGCTCTTCTTGTTCGGACCAAGGGCCTCGGACCGGAAGACGTCGAACAGCCGGATGTCCTCCAGCAGGTCGCCGGCGGCCCGGGCCAGGGTGCGCCGGGCGGCGCCGGCCGGCACCGACTCGTCCACGACGAAGGCCAGGTCGATGTTCGACGCCGGATAGCGCGACGGCGTGACCGAGCGGCGCTCCGTGCGGCGAGCGACGAGGAGACGGGACAGGTTGACCTCCAGGGCGGCCACCGGGCCGGTCAGACCCATGGTGGCTCGGACGGCGGGGGCGATCTCCCCCACGGCACCCACCGGAGCCCCGTCGACCACCATGACCGCCGCCCGCCCGGGGGCGAACCCGGCGGAGTCACCCGGCTCGAGCGACCAGTCGGCCAGG
>JAUZEX010000043.1 GCA_030838815.1 Actinomycetota bacterium | reverse complement strand
CGCCATCTGGTCGCCGCCCGCCAGGCGCTGCAGGGACCGGCCGGGGCCCTCCTGCCGCAGATCTCCGGCCCGGCCCGCGAGATGCTGGCCATGCTCGACGAAGCGCACCGCCAGCTCGCCGCCGGCGCCCGGGGGCTCAGCCTATTCGCCGACCTGACCGCAGCCGACACCGACGCCCGCCTGCTGATCCTCTCCCAGGACTCCATGGAACTGCGGGCCACGGGCGGTTTCGTCGGGTCCTACGGGGTGCTGCATTTCAAGGGGGGCACCGCCAAGCTCGAGCAGTACACCGACGCCGGTGACCTCCATCTCCCCGACCCGCCGATGACCGCACCCAAGGAACTCGCCAACGCCGTCGGGAGCGCCTGGGAGCTCACCAACGTCAACTGGTGGCCAGACTTCCCGACCACGGCCAGGACCGCCACCGAGATGTTCCGCCGCCAGGGCGGAGGCGACGTGGTCGGGGTGATCGCCATCACCGAGCATGTCATGCAGGACCTGGTGGCCGCGCTCGGACCGGTCAAGCTGCCGAGCTACGCCCAGCCCGTCACCGCCGACGGCTTCGCCCAACGGGTGCTCTATGAGGTGGAACTGAAACAGCCGCACGACGAGCCGAGGAAGAAGTTCCTCGTCGAGCTGGCGGACACGGTGTTCGGCCACCTCTTCTCCTTGGCCCCGGACCAGGTTCCGTCGGTGGTCTCTGCCCTCGGTCGTGCGGCCGGCGCCGGCGACCTGCAGGTGTACTTCAATGCCCCCGACCGCCAGGCGGCGGTGGCCGGCACGACCTTGGAAGGGGCCCTGCCGAAGGTGTCCGGCGACTTCCTCATGACCGTGGAGACCAACATGTCCGCCGGCAAGGCCAACGCCGACCTGGTCCGCGACATCCACTACACCGTCGCTCCCGGTCCCGACGGCCGCCGCCGGGCGACGTTGCGCATCGAGTACCGCGACACCGGTGCGGTGACCGAGGTCAACCCGTACTACAACGGGTATCTGCGGGTGTACGTGCCCAGGGGATCGACGCTGATCGAGCATGGTGACCTGACCACCCAGGCGGAGGATGCGCCGGACGGGCCGTACGGGGTGTTCAGCAAGGCGGTGTACGTGCCCGCCGGCGGGGAACGTGTGGTGGAGACCCTCGAGTACCTCCTGCCGGAGAGCGCGGTCGACAACGGCCACTACCGCCTGACGTGGTTGCGACAATCCGGAACAAATGCCGACACGCTCACCGCCACGATCGGCGACCGCGCCTTCACGGCGGTGGCCGACCAGCGCCGCCTCGACATCGACGTCAAAGCCCCCTGAATCGGCGGGTACAACCGCCCGACGACACATTGGAGGATTGTCAGGCGAAAGGGGCGAATCCTTGACGTATGAATTCCCCCCTTTGTCGTGTCGCGGTGCTCGGCGCGGCCGTTCTCGCGGTGAGTCAGGGGGCACGCCACCTCGCCGCCTTCGTGGCTGAGCGAGCGTCGGTCGGCTGGATCGCTCCCGTCGGCAACCGGGAGTTGAGCCTCGGGGCCGGCACCGGATCGCCGGTACGACTGGCGGCGCTGGCGGCGGTGGCCATGGTCGTGCTGGGTGCGGCCCTGTGGCGCGGCGCGGCGTCGGGCGCCCTCCCCGCATGGTCGGCCGCCTTTCTCCTCGGTGGGGCGGCATCCAACGCCCTCGACCGCCTCGCCCTGGGCGCGGTGCAGGACTGGCTGGTCACCCCCTGGGCGATCTGCAATCTCGCCGACCTTGCGATTGTGGTCGGGGCCGCCGGAGTCCTTGGCTCATTCCGTAAAGTCACAGAACCGACATTTACGGGTCCCTTAAGGAAATGGACCTAGGGCCAGCCCTGACTAGTTCATTCACACTAGGCCTCGCCGATGGTGCTTGAACTGAGAAAGGGTTTCCCCAAATGGCTGGTCGTAAGCGCACGAAGAAGCTCGCCGCCGCGCTGTTGCCGCTGCTGCTCGGTGGGTTCATCTACACGACGACCGGCGCTCGTGCCGACCACCGGACGCCGGTGATCCCGCGGACGCCGGTCGCCCCGATCACTACGCCGCTCGCCCCGATCGTTACGCCCGACGCCTCGGTCGCCCCGCTCAGTGCCGGTGCGGACGACCGCTTCGACGGTGTAGTCGCCACACCGATCCGGGTCACCTGCGCCCCGGGTGCGACCACCGGGACCGGCGAGGTCAAGCTGAAGGTCATCGACGGCGAGGGTTTCCACACCGGAGACACCATCCCGACCGTCAACGTGACGTGGAACGGCGGATCGACCCAGATCAAGAAGTACAACACGTGGTTCACCGTGAGCAACGCCTCGCTGCCCTGCCCGACGCAGAGAGCGGCGCTGGCGACCGTCCCGCCGGCGGTGCTCAACGTGCCGTTCACGTTCCACTTCTCCACAGGAAATCACAACGAAATCGCCCAGTTGATCCTGAACCTCCAGATCTCGATCAACCTCGGCCTCTAGTACCTCTGGGCCCGTTCGACAACCGCGGGAGCCGCCCCGTTCTTCGGGGCGGCTCATTCGCGCACCGGATGCCTCAATGTGACGGTCCCAGCCGCCGAAATACGAGTACAGCAGCCAAAGCCACCCGCTCCGGCTAGAGGAGGACCGTTGGGCGCGCGCCCCGAAGCGAAAGACGATCCGGCTACGGCGGCCAATGCGCGGCCGTG
>JAUZEX010000041.1 GCA_030838815.1 Actinomycetota bacterium | reverse complement strand
ACCTTGACGTCGCCACCGGCGGCGAGCTCCATGTCGCCCTGTCGGCCGGGTTCGCCCCCGGAAGGATCCTCTTCCACGGCAACAACAAGTCCGACGAGGAGCTGGGCTCCGCCCTCGCGGCCGGTGTCGGGCGGATAGTGGCCGACTCCTTCACCGAGCTCGACCGGCTGGAGAAGCTGGTCAAGGGCGGCCACGGGGTCCCCCGGGTCCTGCTCCGGGTCACGCCCGGCGTCGAGGCCCACACCCACCAGTACATCGAGACCGGTTCGGAGGACTCCAAGTTCGGCTTCCCCGTCCGCCCCGGTGACGCCCTGGAGGCGGCCCGGCGGGTGGCGGCCAGTCCCCATCTGGAATTGGCCGGGCTCCACTGCCACATCGGCTCCCAGATCCACGTGCTGCAGTCCTATGCCGCGGCGGCGGCGGTGGTCGTGGACCTCGCCGCCGAGGTGGAGGCGGCGGCCGGCCCCGGCTCGATCAGGGAGCTCAACCTCGGTGGCGGCCTCGGAATCGCCTATCACGGCGGCGACGAGCCGCCGACGGTGGCCGAGTACGCCGCCGTGCTGCGCCGGGCGGTCGACGAGGCGGTCGACGAGGCCGGCCTGTCGTCCCGGCCGGCGCTGCTGGTGGAACCGGGCCGGTCGATCGCCGCCACCGCCGGCGTGACGCTCTACCGGGTCGGCACCATCAAGGAGATCGCCGGTGTCCGCACCTACGTGGCGGTGGACGGGGGCATGAGCGACAACGCCCGTCCGGCCACCTACGGCGCCCGCTACGAGGCGTTCCTCCCCGAACGGGTGACCGCGGCGCGGCCGCTGGTGGTCACGGTGGCCGGTAAGCACTGCGAGCAGGGCGACCTGCTGGTCCGCGACGCCACCCTTCCGGCCGACCTCGCCGTGGGCGACCTGCTCTGCACGCCGGCGACCGGCGCCTACGGTTACGCCATGGCCAGCAACTACAACAAGGTTCCCCGCCCGGCCGTCGTCTTCGCCGCCGGGGGTGAGGCCCGCCTCGTCGTCCGCCGGGAGACGGTCGACGACCTGCTCCGCCTGGAGGAGACGTGACCAACTCCGCCAAGGCCATCGCCGACCGCGGCGGGGTGGTCCGCGTCGGGCTCCTCGGCTGCGGCCACGTCGGATCGGCGCTCGTCCGCCTCATCGAGGCCAACGCCGCCTCCATCGGCGCCCGGGCCGGCGTGACGGTGGAGGTGGCCAAGGTGGCCGTCCGCAACCTGGCCAAGGAGCGCGACGTCGACCTGGCCCCCGACCGCTTCACCCACGACGCCGACGACGTCGTCGCCGACCCGTCCATCGACCTCGTGGTGGAGGTGATCGGCGGGATCGAACCGGCCCGCACCCTCATCCTCACCGCCCTCGCCGCCGGCAAGCCGGTGGTCACGGCCAACAAGGAGCTGCTGGCCAACTTCGGCCGGGAGCTGTTCGAGACGGCCGAGGCCAACGGTGTCGATCTGCTCTTCGAGGCGTCGGTCTGCGGCGGCATCCCGCTGCTGCGCCCGCTGCGGGAATCCCTGGCCGGCGACCGGATCCGCCGCATCACCGGGATCGTCAACGGCACCACCAACTTCGTGCTGACCCGAATGACCGAGTCGGGGGCGTCGTTCCACGAGGCGCTGGCCGAGGCCCAGACGCTCGGTTACGCCGAACGCGATCCCACCGCCGACGTCGAGGGCTTCGACGCCGCGGCCAAGGCCGCCATCCTGGCCTCCATCGCCTTCGGGTCGAAGGTGGTGGCGGGCGACGTGTACCACGAGGGGATCTCCGGCGTGTCGCCGTCCGACATCGAGTCGGCCCGGGAGCTGGGCTACGTCGTCAAGCTGCTGGTCATCGCCGAGGAGGTCGACGAGGAGATCGCCGTGCGGGTGCACCCGGCCATGGTCCCGGTCAACCACCCCCTGGCGGCCGTGAAGGACTCGTTCAATGCAGTCTTCATCGAAGCTGATGCCGCCGGCAGTCTGATGTTCTACGGCCGGGGGGCGGGGGGCATGCCGACGGCTTCGGCCGTACTCGGCGACCTGATCGATGCCGCCCGCAACCTGGCCGCCGGCAGCCGGGGGGCCACCATGGGCGCACCGGTCAAGAAGCGGGTCCGCCCCATCGACGAGGTGGCGTCGCAGTTCTACGTCATGGCCGAGGTGGCCGACCGGCCCGGGGTGCTGGCCGCCATCGCCTCGGCCTTCGGCGAGCACGGCGTGTCGATCAAATCCATGCAGCAGCAAGGCATCCCGGAAGAGGAGAGGAAGAATGGCGACGCCCGCCTGATCTTCGTCACCCACAAGGCCAAGGAGCGGGACTTCGAGGCCACGATGGCGGCGGTGCGGCAGCTGGAGCCCGTCCACCGGGTAGGTTCGATCCTCCGGGTGGTGGGAGAGGACGAGTGAGCGGCCGGCCCGCCGCCCGCTCCCCGGAGCGGCGTTTCGCAGCCTGGCCCGGCCTCATCGAGGCCTACCGCGACCGCCTCCCGGTCACCGCCGCCACGCCGGTCGTCACGCTGCGGGAGGGAGGCACGCCGCTGCTGCCCGCGCCGTACCTGTCGGAGCGGGTCGAGGCCAACGTGCTGCTCAAGTACGAGGGGCTCAACCCCACCGGGTCGTTCAAGGACCGGGGGATGACGGTGGCCATCTCCAAGGCGGTGGAGGAGGGCTCAAAGGCGGTCATCTGCGCCTCGACCGGCAACACGTCGGCGTCGGCGGCGGCCTATGCGGCCAGGGCCGGACTGGTGTGCGCGGTGCTGATACCGGAGGGACATATCGCCCTCGGCAAGCTGGCCCAGGC
>JAUZEX010000016.1 GCA_030838815.1 Actinomycetota bacterium | reverse complement strand
GCGCAGATCGTCGACTCGACCGAGCGGATGAGCCAGCTGGTCGGCGCCGTCAAGTCCTACGCCTACATGGATCAGGGCGACGTCGTCGAGGTCGACGTGCACGAGGGGCTGGAGACGACGCTCGTCGTGCTCGGCCACAAGCTCAAGCACACCCGGATCGACGTGGTCCGGGAGTACGACCGGGACCTCCCGCACCTCATCGCCCGCGGCGGCGAGCTCAACCAGGTCTGGACCAACCTGTTGGACAACGCGATCGGCGCGCTGGGGGAGGCCGGCACGATCACGATCAGCACCCGCCAGGAGGGCGACTGCGCCGTCGTCGACGTCGCCGACGACGGCCCCGGAATCCCACCCGAGGTCCTCGATCGCGTCTTCGACCCGTTCTTCACCACCAAGGGCGTCGGCGAAGGCACCGGCCTCGGCCTCGACACGGCCCGCCGCATCGTCCAGGAACGCCACCGCGGGTCGCTCTCGGTCGTCTCCGAGCCGGGCCGGACGGTGTTCTCGGTGTGGCTGCCGCTGGCGGATACGACGCGGTAGGGGGCCGGGCTGTGGCGCTCCGTTCGGGGCGTCGGTGGTGCTGCGCGGCGTGGCGGCGGAGGCGCTCCGCTCGCGGCGCCGGTCGTGCTGCGCGGCGTGGTCCGGGGGCGATGACGACGAGGCGCTCGTGTGGGCTCGGGCGCTTCCGGTCTCCGCCACCGCCCGGCGGGCGGGTGGGCCTGTTGGGCGCGGTGGGACCGCGGTGGACGGGCCCACCCCGGGGCGTTGGGGTTGCCGCCGACGCCCGCGGGGCGGGTGGGCCTGTTGGACGCGGTGGGACCGCGGTGGACGGGCCCACCCTCGGCGTTGGGCGTGCCGGCCGACGCCGCGGGCAGGGTGGGCCTGTTGGCGGACGTCTCACGTCCGCAGACGGGCCCACCCGGACTCGACGGCGGCGGAAGGCGCGACGTGGGCCTGTTGGGACGTCCTGCGGCCGCCAACAGGCCCACCCCGCTCGAGCCGGCCGGCGGAGACAGAAGGCGCCGGTGCCCAAGACCAACGCCTCGTCGTCATCGCCCCCGAACCACGCACCGCAGCACGACCGACGCCGGAGCCGAGCGCCCACGACCCCGAGCGCCCCCGGGCCTCAAACGATGAAGGCCCCGGCAACGCCGGGGCCCTCGGCCGTTCAGTGGTGCGAACGCTCGCCTACGAGGCGCCGACCAGATCCTCGTCGTCGGCCAGCGCGATCCGCTCGTTCGGCACGCAGTGCGTCATGACGAGGCCGCCGGTGTCGCGCGGGCCGTTGTTGCCGAGGTTGGCGGCGCGGGCCAGCTCGTCCTCGGTGAGCGTCTGGGTCGCCAGCGGCTCCAGGCCGCGGACGTCGTCGGCGGTGATGCCGAGGCCGGCGCCGACGCGGGCGCCGAGCTCGTCCTCGGCCATGAACAGGTGCCAGAGCATGCGCTCCTGGATCGGCCGGTCGCACTGCGACAGGTTGCCGATCCAGTTGGACACCAGCTCGTCCTTCTCCCACTGCTCGGACAGCAGGTAGCGCTGGCCGGCCTGCGTGTAGTCGTCGGTGCGGGCGATCTTCGCGCGCGTCAGGCGACCCTCGACGACCGGGCCCTGCTCGGTGTGCGCGGGCTTCGGCGCCTCCTGCGGGCCCCCGGTGATCGACGGCTCGTAGTTGACGGAGGGGTTGCCGGCGCCCCCGTCGATCGCGTAGGTCATCGCGCCGTCGCGCTGGTTGGTGGTGACCTTGGCGTTCTTGGGGCCGTTGACGGGCAGCTGGAGGTAGTTCGGGCCGACGCGGTGGCGCTGGGTGTCGGAGTAGCTGAACGTGCGCCCGACGAGCATCTTGTCGTCGGAGAAGTCCAGGCCGTCGACCAGGACGCCGGTGCCGAAGGCGATCTGCTCGCTCTCGGCGAAGAAGTTCTCCGGCGCGCGGTTGAGCACCATCTTGCCGATCTTGTGCACCGGGAACTCGTTCTCGGGCCAGACCTTGGTGTCGTCGAGCGGGTCGAAGTCCAGCTCGGGGTGGTCGTGGTCGTCGATGATCTGGACGGCCAGCTCCCACTCGGGGTAGTCGCCCTTGGCGATGGCCCCGTAGAGATCCTTGGTGTGGACGCCGAGCTCCTTGCCCTGCTGGACGCCGGCGTCGGCCTCCGTCCAGGACTGGACGGCCTGCTTGGGCAGCCAGTGGTACTTGATGAGCTTGGTCTCGCCCGCGGCGTTGACCCACGGGTAGGTGTTGACGCCGACGCCCTGCATGTGGCGGTAGCTGGCCGGGAGACCGCGCGGGCTGAACACCATCGTGACCATGTGCATGGCTTCGGGGCTCAGATGCCAGAAGTCGAAGACGCGGTTGGCGACCTGGCGCTCGAAGGTGACCGGGTCCGGCTTCTGGGAGTGGATGAAGTCCGGGAACTTCAGCGCGTCCTTGATGAAGAACACGGCGAGGTTGTTGCCGACGAGGTCCCAGTTGCCGTCCTCGGTGTAGAACTTCACTGCGAAGCCGCGGGGGTCGCGGACCAGCTCGGAGGAGTCCCGGCCGCCGGCGACGGTGGAGAAGCGCAGCGCCACGTCGGTGCGCTTGCCCTTCTCCGAGAACAGCTTCGCGCGGGTGAACTCGGCGATCGGCTGGTCGCCGACG
>JAUZEX010000007.1 GCA_030838815.1 Actinomycetota bacterium | reverse complement strand
GCTGACCGGCGGTGGTGCCCGGACGGGCGACATCGCCGGCCGGCTGGCGCTCCTGGTCGGCGCCCACGTGGAGTGGGGAGCGGTGCAGGGTCTCGAGGCGCCCGAGCCGGCCGCCGGCGCCGGCGACAGGGCGGACCTCACCGTGGCCGCCGGGTTGGCCCTCGGGGCGAGCGCCGGCAGCTGGCGAATCGACCTCTGCCCGCCGGTCAAGCGGTCCTTCCGCTTCACCGGCCAGATGGGGCGCCGACTGGCGGTCGCCGCCGTGGTCGTGGTCCTGCTCCTCGCCGGGTTGAGCGTCCGGTCGGTGACAGCCCTCGGCCGGGAGCGCAGCCGGCTGGCGGCCCAGCAGAAGGCGAACGCCAAGGTGGCGGCGGAGATCGGTCAGTTCGACTCCCTGCGCAGGCTGAGTACCGACCTCGACGCCGGGCGCCGCCGGGTGCAGTCGGCCCTGACCGGCGACGTGTCGTGGACCCGATTCCTCAACGACCTGGTGCGGTCCATGCCCTCCGGGGTGTGGCTCCAGTCCCTGTCCGTCCAGACCAACCGCACTGCGGCGGCCGCTCCGGCTTCGTCGGCCGGGTCGGGTTCGTCGGCCGGCTCGGGTTCGTCGGCGGCCAAGGACACGTCGGCCACCACGTCGACGGGCAGCCCCACCGGCGGCAGCGCCCCAGGCATCGGGTCGCTGCAGGTGTCGGCCACGGCCCTCGATTTCCCGGCCGTCGCCGACTGGCTCACGAAGGTCGGCGCCGACCCGGCGCTGGCGGGCCTGGCCGTCGGAGGCCTCACCACCACGGCGGTGGGGGCGCAGCCCACCGTGGCCTTCTCCTCCACCGCCACGCTCACCCCCGCCGCCCGCTCCAACCGGGCGGCCACGCTGGCCAAGGCGGCGCTGTGAAGCCCGGCCGGCGGGCTCCGAAGCGGACGGGCGGCGCCGGTGGCTCCACCAACCGCGCCATGATCGCCCTCGCCGTGATGGGCGGCCTCGTCCTCGTCTATGGCTGGAACAGCTTCTTCCTGGCCCCGAAGAACCGGGCCAAGGCGGCCGCCGTCCATGACCTGAGCGCGGCCCGGACCGAGGAGCAGACCCTGAAGCAGAACCTGGCCCAGCTCAAGAAGCTGGCCGCCGACACGAAGACCCGGGAGGCGGAGCTGGTCCGCCTGGGCCGGCTGGTCCCGGCCGACCCCGACGTGGCCGGTGCCATCCTGGCCCTCAACGACACGGCCAACCAGGCCCAGGTGGCGTGGTCGTCGTTCGTGCCCTCCACGCCGGCGGCGTCGGGGGGCGGGCCGGTCAGCGTCGGCATCTCGATGAAGGTGGGCGGCTCGTTCAGCCAGGTCTTCGACTACCTCCGGCGGCTCGAGCTGCTCGACCGGCTCGTGGTGATCGACAGCCTCCAGCTGGCCGGCGGCAGCAACACCGGCGGGGCGTCCCGGATCGATGCCGACATCAGGGGCCGCATGTTCAGCGCCGCCGCCACCGCCGGGTCGAGCCCATCCACGGCGGCAGCGCTTCCCAAGGCAGGTGGGTGATGGCACACGACGCGGCCCCTCAGGCTCCGGCGGCGCAGGCCGGCCGCCGAACCCGGCTGTTCCTCATGATCGCCGGCGGGCTGGCGGCGCCGTCGCTGGCCCTGGCGGCGTTCTTCCTCAGCGGCAGCGGGGGGAGCGCCGTCCCGTCCCGACCGGCGGCGACCCAGGCCGGCCGGGTGATCGGCAGCGCCGGAACCGCCGGCCCCCCGTCCTCCGCCGCGCCCGCACCGACGACGACGACGTCGACGACCACCACGGCGCCGGCGGCACCGGGCGTCCCGCCCCGGGATCCGTTCGCCCCGCTCGTCACCCAGGGTCCGCCGGCGGGCACCCCGAAGGGCTGACCCCGGGCCGGGGTCGCGGCGGGACTCGCCGGTAGCCTGAGTCCGTGTTGCGCTACCTCACCGCCGGGGAGTCCCACGGCCAGGCCCTCGTGGTGGTCGTCGAAGGTCTCCCGGCCCGTATGCCGATCACGATCGAAGCGGTCGCCGACGAGTTGGCCCGGCGCCGGCTCGGCTACGGCCGCGGTCCCCGCATGCGCTTCGAGCGGGACGACGTGGAGTTCCTCTCCGGCGTCCGCCACGGCCGGACCCTTGGCTCGCCGGTCTCCATCCTGATCCGCAACACCGAATGGCCGAAGTGGGTGGAGGAGATGTCGCCCGCCCCCGGCACCACCGCCAAGCCGCTCCACCAGCCCCGGCCCGGCCACGCCGACCTGGCCGGCATGCAGAAGTACGGCTTCGACGACGCCCGCGACGTCCTGGAGCGGGCCTCGGCCCGGGAGACGGCGGCCCGGGTGGCGGCCGGCACGCTGGCCAAGACCCTCCTGTCCCATCTCGGGATCTCGGTGCTGTCCCATGTGATCCAGATCGGCTCCGCCCGGGCTGCGACGGACCTCCGCCCGACGCCGGCCGACCTCGAGGCGGTCGACGCCTCCGAGGTCCGCTGCTTCGACCCCGCCTCGGAGCAGGCGATGATCACCGAGATCAAGGAGGCGGCCAAGGCCGGGGACTCCCTCGGCGGCGTCGTCGAGGTGCTGGCCTACGGGGTGCCGCCGGGGCTCGGTTCCCACGTCCACTGGGACCGCAGGATCGACGGCCTCCTCGCCCAGGCCCTCATGAGCATCCAGGCCATGAAGGGCGTCGAGATCGGGGACGGGTTCGAGGTGGCCGGACGGCGGGGGAGCGACGCCCACGACGAGATCCTCTGGGAGGGGACGTCGAAGACATATGCCCGGGCCAGCGACCGAGCCGGCGGCACGGAGGGCGGCATGACCACCGGCGCCCTGCTCGTGGCCCGGGTGGCCATGAAGCCGCTGGCCAGCCTCAACCGCCCGGTCCTCCGGACCGTCGACACCGAGACCAAGGAGGAGACCGTCTCCTTCAAGGAGCGGACCGACGTCACCGCCGTGCCCGCCGCCGGGGTCGTGGCCGAGACGATGGTGGCGCTCGTTCTGGCCGGGGAGGCGCTCCGGAAGTTCGGCGGCGACTCGCTCCCCGAGCTGGTCCGCAACCACCAGGGTTACCTCGGCCAGCTCAATGGATGAGTCTCATGGATGATGGGCGCCACCTCGTCCTCGTGGGGATGATGGGGGTGGGGAAGAGCTCCGTCGGCCGGCGGGTCGCCCTCCGACTCGGCCGCCAGTTCCTCGACACCGACAAGCTCGTGGAAGAGGAGGCCGGCTGCTCGGTGGCCGAGATCTTCGCCACCGAGGGGGAGGCGGCCTTCCGGGCGCTCGAGAACGCCGCCGTCCGCCAGGCGCTGGGGGCTGAGCCGTGGGCGGTGATCGCCTTCGGCGGTGGCGCCGTCCTCGAGCCGACCAACCGCGGCCTGGCCCGGGAGTGCGCCCTGGTGGTGTGGCTCCAGGCCCCGGCCCGGGAGCTGGCCCGGCGGGTGTCGGCGTCGCTACGGCGCTCGGGCGGCGCGGCGCGGCCCCTCCTGGCCCAGGGCCGGTCCCCGGAGCAGGTCCTGGACGAGATCGCCCGGGCCCGGGAGGACGCCTACAAGGCAACGGCCCACGTCCTCGTCGATACGGCCGGCCGCTCGCCCGGCCAGGCGGCCACGGCCGTCCTCATCGCCACCGGGTGGTCGCCGGAATGAGCTCTCCGGCCCCAGTCGGGGGTCTTCCCGGAGAACCAGTCGGGAGTGTCCCCGACGAACGCCGCCTCAGGGTCGAGCTCGGGCCCCGCAGCTACGACATCGTCGTGGGGACGGGTGCGCTGGCCCGGGCCGCCGCCGCCCTCCCGGGCCGGGCCCGGGTGGCGGTCGTGAGCCAGGCAGTGATCGCCGACCGCTACGCCGACCCGCTGCTCGCCTCCCTCGGCGAGGCCGGCATCATGGCCGAGCTGTTCCTCATCGACGACGGCGAGCAGGCCAAGAGCCTTCCCACGGTGGAGTCCCTGTGCCGCCGGTTCGCCGCCTGGGGCCTCCTCCGGGGCGACGCCGTCGTCGCCCTCGGCGGCGGCGTGGTGGGCGACACCGCCGGGTTCACCGCCGCCGCCTACCACCGCGGCGTGGCCTGCCTCCAGGCGCCGACGACGCTGCTGGCCCAGGTCGACGCCGCCATCGGCGGCAAGACCGGCGTCAATCTGCCCGAGGGGAAGAACCTCGTCGGCGCCTTCCACCAACCCGTCGCCGTGGTGGCCGACGTCGACACGCTGGCGACCCTCCCTGAGCGGGAGTACCGGGCCGGCCTCGGCGAGGTGGCCAAGTACGCCTTCATGGGTGACGCCGAGCTGGGCGCCACCCTGGCCGACGAGGCGGCCGCCGCCGCCCTCCTCGCCCGCCACCCGGCCGTGCTCGCCGACGTGGTGGCCCGGTCGGCGGCCATCAAGGCGGCGGTGGTGTCGGCCGACGAGTACGAGCGCACCGGCCTGCGGGCCACGCTCAACTACGGCCACACCCTGGCCCACGCCCTGGAGACCGTCGGCCGCTACGGCCTCCTCCACGGCGAGGCGGTGGCCGTCGGCCTGGTGTTCGCCGCCGAGCTGGCCGCCGCCCTCGACCGCCTGCCGCCCGACGCGCCCGACGCCACCCGGCGGATGCTGGCCCGCTTCGGCCTGCCCACCGCCGCCCCGGCCGGCCTAGGCGCCGCCGACCTCGTCACGCTCATGCGCCGGGACAAGAAGGCCGCCGGCGGCCTCACCTTCGTCCTCCCCGCCCCCGGCGGCGGTCCCCTGGAGCGCGTCGACGACCCGCCCCTCCGGCTCGTCGAGCGGGCCCTGGCCGCCGTTGGCGTCGGCGATGGCGTCGGCGATGGCGATCGCGGCTGAGGCGGGCAGCCCCGGCCGGCCCGCGGCCGGGAGATAGGCCCGGGCGTTCGTGCCCCGACCCGGCTCCGAGGACACCCGCAGCTCGCCGCCCAGCCAGTCCAGCAGTCGGACGGCGATGCCGACCCCCAGACCCCGGTTTCGGCCCCCGCCCCCGCTCTTGGTGGAGTAGCCCGGCGTGGCGATCCGGCTCAGGACGTCGGCGGTCATGCCGGGGCCGGTGTCGGTCACGGTCACGCACACGTAGGGCCCGGGGGCGAGGCCACGCCCGAGGCCGGTGCCGGGGACGGCGGAGCCGACGTCGACGAGGACGTTCTCCGTCGTGATCGATACGACGGCCCCGTCGCCCATGGCTTCCCGGGCGTTGCGGCACAGGTTCATCAGCACCTGCTCCACCGCCGTCCGGTCGGCGACGGCCGGCCACAACCCGGGCTGCAACCGGTGGGCGAAACCCGTTCCGCCCCGCCACTGCGGAGCAGGACCCGGCGGAGCCACGTCCCGCACCACGTCGTTCAGGTCGAGCTGCTCCGGGCCGAGGTCGCCGCACCGGGCCCCCAGCAAGCGCCCGGTCAAGCGCCCGACCCGGTCCGTGCAGGACACGATCCCGGCGCTGTCGCGGATCACCTGCTGTCTGACCTCCTCACTCCAGCAACCCTTGGTCTCACACTGGAGCACCCGCTCATGCACGTGATCGGCGTAGTCGGCGATGACCCCGACCAGGTGGTTCAGGTCATGGGCCAACCAGCGGTCCGGTTCGGAGGGGGTCGGCTCCGTCACGGCTCGAACCGGTACCCCGCCCCACGGACGGTGTGCAGCCACCGAGGGCGGTCGGGGTCGACTTCGAGCTTCCGGCGGAGGCGGCGGATGTGCTCGGTGACGGTGGCCGGGTCCTGCCAGTTGTCCGACGAGCCCCAGACTACGGACAGGAGCTCCGCCTTCGAGAACACCCGCCGGGGGCTCGAGGCCAGCGTGGCCAGCAGGTCGAACTCCCGGGGCGTGGTGTCGACCACGACCCCGGCCAGGAGGACCTCGCGCTCCGGCAGGCGGATCTCCAGCGGCCCGAAGCGCAGCACCGGGCTCGCCGGACCCGCTCGGCGGACGACGGAGCGGATCCGGGCCGGCAGCTCCCGGGCCAGGAACGGTTTCACGACGTAGTCGTCGGCGCCGAGCTCGAAGGCCAGCACCCGGTCCGCCTCCCCGGCCCGGCCCGAGAGCACGATCACCGGGAGGGCCGACCGGTTCCGCACGTGGAGGAGGACCTCGAACCCGCTGACGTCGGGGAGGCCCAGGTCGAGGAGCATGAGGTCGGGGTCGATCTCGGAGACGGCCGACAGGGCATGCCCCCCGTCCGCCTCGACGTCGACGTCGAAGCCGGCCTCCTCGAGGGCGCGCCGGGTGCTGTGGCGGGCATGGGGACAGTCGTCGACAACCAGTACGCGTGTCATGGGGGTTCCGTCCTTGGGCCGTCCCGTGGGGGGACCGGTCGTTGTCGCGGGACCTTCGAAAAGGTCTCGACGTCGGCGGACCTTACGAAGTCCCCGAAAGGTTGGCATCCGCACTGACCCGCAAGTCTGCTGCGGCCAAATCCCCGACCGGCCGTGCGGTCGAACCGTGGGCGCTACGTGGCGTCGAACTGCAGCAGACCGAGGCCAGCGGCGTAGCGCACCAGCTCGGCCCGGGTCTCGAAGCCCAGCTTCCGCAGCAGCCGGGCCCGGTGGGCCTCGACCGTGCGGAGGCTCATGTCCAGCATCGAGCTCATCTCGGCGTTGGTGTGGCCCCGGGCCAGCAGGCGCAGCACGTCGAGCTCCCGCGGGGTCAGGGTCCGCGCCGGCCGGAGCGGCGTCCCCGGGGCCGGGCCGGATACGGTCGTCCGGCTGAGGAGGGCCGCCCCGAGGGAAGGCTGCAGATACGTCTCACCGGCCGCCACCCGGCGGACGGCGTCGACCAGATCGGCCGGCGCCGCCTCCTTCAGGAGATACCCCGAAGCGCCGGCCCGGAGGACGTCGGCCACCTCGTCGGGGTCGTCGATCATGGTGAGCACGAGCACCGCCGCCGGCGCCAGCGACCGCCGCAGCGCGGCCACCACCTTGGCACCCCGGGCGTCCTTCAGCATGAGGTCGGCCACCACCACGTCCACGGCTCCGGCCGGCAGGTCGAGGGCCAGCGCCCCGGCCAGAGACGACGCCTCGGCCACGATGTGGAGCCCGTCGCGCTCCAGCAGCATCCGCACCCCGGCCCGGACGACAGGGTGGTCGTCGAGGAGGACCACGTTGGGAGGCAAGACCCGGCCCGCCGCGGGGAGATCCGGCGACCCGGTCACCGCAGGGCCGGCCGGGCCGGCCCGCAGCCGGCGTAACGCTGGGTCACGTCGGTTTGGGACAGTGTGGTCAGCTCCTCCTCCCCCCGGCCGAGCAATCGGCACAGGGCCCGGTTGGCCTGCAGGAAGCGCCCGTCCGTCCGGCCCGGCGCCATGCCCAGCAGGGAGTCCTCGAAGCCAGTGGCCAGCATCGAGGTGTGCT
The DNA here is from genome assembly GCA_030838815.1 of Actinomycetota bacterium. Lineage (GTDB taxonomy): Bacteria > Actinomycetota > Acidimicrobiia > IMCC26256 > BP-133 > BP-133. The sequence continues at coordinate 8,713 of JAUZEX010000007.1, read as the reverse complement.
GGGGCGCCGGCGGGGTGCCGGCGGGCAGTTGCGCGGTGGCGGGGTGCGGTGACCTCATGTGCCGTTGCCTGGAAAAGGGACCGTGCCCCGGGGCCCGGAACCCGGCGGCGGAGGCGGACGGCACTGTAATCAGCGAAGGTTAGCCAACACCTTATGGAACGGGGTCGTTCCCTTGTACGGCGTCTGTCCGTTGGGTGTCCGTTGTGCTCCCCCGGAACCTTGGGTCGGTGTTGGGTTTCCGTCGATTTCGACGGTGCTTCGAGGGGCGCAGCATCGGCGACGCGCCGGGCGGCCGTCCGGCGGTGAACCGATCCGGGCCGGGCCCGGGGGGAGGAGACCGAGATGAGGACCAACAGGAGGTCGTCGATGCGCTGTTGCCGAACGACCCTGGCGGCGGCCATGGTCGGCGCGGCGCTGGCCACGATGGCGGGGACAGGCGGGGCGCGGGCGGCGGACGACCCGCCGCGGCTCGCCGGCCGGGCCGAGGCGAAGGTGCTGTCGGCCTCGCTGTTCGGCCGGCCGATCGACTTCGGCGCCTCGCGGGCCGAAAGCGTGTGGCGGGACGGCCGTCCGGCCGTAACGGCCGAAGGCCTCGGCACCAGCGCCCTGGCCGACCAGACCCGCAGCGCGGCCACGCTCGACGCCCCGGGCGCCGGTGGCCGCCGGTGTGCCACGCCGCCCGCCGGGCTGCCAGCGGTGCCGGGGGCCGGCCCCGGAGGCCCGACCCTCGACGTCGGGCTGGCCTGTGGGGAGGCGAGCGCCACCGGCGACGCCGGCACCTTCCGGGCCGCCGCCAGCGGCGGGGGCACGAGCCTGGGCGTCGCCGCCCCCGCCGTCCTGCGCGCCGCCGTGGCCACGCTGCGCTCCGGCCTCGACCCGGCCGTCCTCCCCCTGGGGCTGGGCGCGCTCGTCGCCCCGGAGTCCGGCGACCCGGCCCGGTCGACCGCCGGGCGCCTCGACGGGCTCCTCGGCGGGCTGATCCCCGGCGTGGGGGTCGGCGGGCTGCTGCCGTCGCAGACCGTCGGCGGCCTGCTCGACGAGTTGGGCAAGGGGGAGCTGGCCCGGATGACCTTCGGGACGTCGACCTCGTCGACCCGCCACGACCCCGGGGGCGACCTGAGTGAGGCACTGTCCCACGGCGGGGTGATCGACCTCCTGCCCGGGCTGCTCGGCTCGGGCGGCGGCCCGCTGGTCCGGGTCTCGGTGGCCGAATCCGATGCCTCCGTGCGTATCGATTCCGGCGCCGACCACGCCGTGGCCCGGGTGACCGACCCGGTGGTGCGCATCGAGAGCTCCGTCCTCGACCACCTCGGCCTGGCCGGGCTGGCCGGGATGGTGCCCGCCACGAAGGCCGCCGGCGCGGCCGCGGGCGTGATCGAGCTCGGGCCGGGGCAGCGACTCTCGCTGCTGTGCCAGGGTCCGCTGTCGCCGCTCTGCACCGAGATCGCCGTCGCCCCCGCCCAGAGTCCGACATCGACGGCGGACGGGCGCACCAGCGTCTCGGCCGCCACCGTCTCCGTCCGGCTGCTCCAGGTGCCCGGTGGGCTGCTCCCGGCTCCCGGGACCGGCCTCGACGTCTCGGCGCCTCCCGCCACCGCCGGGACCGCCCTCGACCGGCCGGCGGTGACCGGTCTCGTCGTCGGAGGGGCCGATCCGACCGGTGGGATCGAGCTTGTCGTCGGAGCGGCCCGGGCCGAAGCCGGACCGCGCCTCACGGCCGGCGCGGCCCGTGCCGCGGCCGGAACGTCCGCCGCCGGCGGGCGGATCACGGCCGCCGGCCTCGACGCTGGCCCGCCGGCGCAGGCCCCGGCCGACAGCCGCGCTGGTTCCGTGGCGGCCGAGCGCCGCGGCGCGCAGGCGGCATCACTGCCGCGGACCGGCGGCGTCCCCTTCCCGCCGGCGCTCGTCCCACTGGCGCTGCTGGGCAGCGTGGGCCTGGCCGGCGGCCGCCGCCTCCTCCTGTCCCGGCCGGTCTGACCCCGGGCCGGCTCCGCCGCCCGCGTCCGAGATTCCTTACCAGGCAAGGGAAGCCGCCATGACCTCGTCGTCCGTGTCCCCTTTCCTCCTCGACCTGATCCGAGCCCGGAAGGGTCTGCGCCGGCTGCTGTCCGGGCTGTCGGCTGTGCTGGCCGTGGCCAGCCTCGGCGGGCTCGTGTATCCGATGGCCACCGACGTCCTGCAGCACCGCATCCAGCAGCGGCTGGCCGCCGGGCTGCGGACCCCGGAGGCGGCCGCCGCCTACCGGGCGGGGACCGTCGGCGTCGGGCGGGGCCTCACCCGGCTGCGGATCCCCGACGCCGGCGCCGACGTGATCGTGGTGGAGGGGACGGGCCGCAGCGCGCTCCGGGCGGGGGCCGGCCATTACCCCGGCACCCCGCTCCCGGGGCAGCCCGGGAACGTGGCGATCGCCGGTCACCGCACCACCTACGGCAAGCCGTTCGCCAACCTCGACCGGCTCCGGGTGGGATCTGTGATCGAGCTCGACACACCGGTCGGGCCCTACACCTACCGCGTCGTCCGTGACCCGTACCCCGTTGCCCGAACGGACCTGTCGGTCGTCGACTGGTCCCCCGGCTCGACGCTCACGCTCACCACCTGCCACCCGAAGGGCTCCGCCCGCCAGCGTCTCGTCGTCCGGGCCGAGCTCGTCCCGCCGGGACGGGTGTGATGCACCGCCGCCTGATGGCCGTCTCGCTCCCGGTGATCGGCATCGTGGCCTCCCCACCCGCGCTGGCTGCCCGGTCGGCGCCGGAGGGGTCCGACACCGCGGCCCGGGTGACGTGGAGTCCGCGCCAGGACCCTGCCGGCCACCCCGTCGACGACGGGCACGCCTTCGGTGCGGTGCGGGTGGCGGCCCGTATCTCGGCGCCGGCCGGCCTCTCGGCGTGGACTTTGGCGGTGGACCCCGCCGCCGGGTCCCCGTACCCGGGGTTCGGCAGCCTGTGCGGACAGCGGTTCGCCGAGCCCGTCACCCGGGCCGACGTCCGCTGCGACTGGGACACCCGACGCCGCCCGGGCGACGAACCCGCCGCCAACCAGGACTACGTCCTGCGGATCACGGCCGACGACGGCGCCCCGCCCCTCGAGGACGGGACGCGGACCGTCACCGTCTCCAACCCCGCCTCGGCCCCCGGAGGCCTGCGGGCCGACCAGGCGGACGGGCGGCTCCGCCTGACCTGGGCCCCCGCCCGGGAACCGGACGCCGCCGGCTACACCGTCGCCCGCCGGAAGGACGGTGAACCCTGGACCGTCGTGGCCACCCCGGACACGCCGGCCTGGGACGACCGCCCGGGCCGGGCCGGCCGGTACCGCTTCCGGATCGGAACCCGCCGCCAGGACGCCCCCGCCGTCCCCCCTCGCCACTGGACGACGTCGGACGACCTGATCGTCGGTGAGCCCGACCAGCGCGACGACCGCAGCGGCGCACCGGGCCACCCCCGGGCCGGAGCGGACCCGCCGGCTGAGGCGGGTCGGCCGGCTGAGGCGGGTCGGCCGGCCGGTGATGGTGGCCCGGCTGGTGATGGTCCCCCGGCTAGTTCGGGTTCGGAGGCCCGGCCGGCTGGTGCGAGTCCGGAACCCGGTGGGAGTCCGGAAACCGGTGCCAGTCGGACGACGGATTCGAAACCGGTGGTCAGTTCGTCGCCTCAGGCTGGGCCGGCGTCGGCGTCGGCGTCGGCGCCGCCGCCAGCGCCGGTGCCGACCCCGTCGTCCCGGCCGGCGCCTCCCACGATCTGGAACGTCCCGTTGCCGGTTCGGACCGGCCCGCCACCGGGCGCGCCGTCGCGGGCCGAATCGGCCCGTCCGCACCGGCCGGTACCGGAACGGCGTCCGTCCGTTCCCCCGGCCGCGACGACGGGACCCGGCGAGGTCCGGGACGAGCCGGATGACGGGTTCTCGCTCGACCTGCCGTATTCCCAACCGGTCGGCGGCGCCGGACCGCCGGCCCCGGGCGACCACGGCGCTCCGCCCCTACCTCAGCCGGACCCGCAGGCCGACGGGGATCACCGCTCCGGTGACGCGGAGGCGCTCACCGCCGGCCGGGGTGCGGTCGACGAGCGGCGGGGCACGCTCACCGCGCTGGCCTTCGGCCAGGTCTGCTTCCTGTTGGCCATGCAGAGCCGCTACCTGCTCCACCGGGCGGCGGCCCATCGCGTCGGGCGGGGGGCCCAACGCACCGTCCACCGGTGCCCACGCTGTCGCGCCCGTCTGCCGGAGCCAGCCGTACTGGCGTGACGGGCGGACCGTTTCCCACCCCCCAGGGCTAGCGTCCCCCGCGTGACCGCTTTCGATCTCGACACGTTCCTGGCCCTGCCCCGGGTCTCGGGGTTGGCCCTTTCCCCGGATGGGTCCCGGCTCGTCACGTCCGTCGCCACCGTGGCTCCCGACGGCACGAAGTTCGCCTCCGCCCTGTGGCAGCTCGACCCCGCCGGCGAGGCCCCGCCCCGCCGTCTGACCCGCTCGGCCAAGGGCGAGACCGGCGCGACCTTCCTGCCCGACGGCTCGGTTGTGTTCACCTCGGCCCGGCCCGACCCCGAGGCCAAGAAGGGCGACGAGCGCGACGACCGGGCGGCGCTGTGGCTGCTCCCGGCCGGGGGCGGCGAGGCCCGCCTGCTGGCCGATCCGCCGGCCGGGGTCGACGGCGTGGCCGTGGCCCGCAGCCGCGGGACGGTCATCGTCGGCGTGGGCGCCTATCCCGGCACCGCCACCCTGGAGGAGGACGCCGAGAAGCACAAGGCCCGCAAGGACGCCGGCGTCACCGCCCAGCTGTTCGAGTCGTATCCCATCCGGTTCTGGGACCACTACATCGGACCTCGCGACCGGCGCCTGTACCGCCTGACCGCCGCCGCGGCCGACGCTGGCGAACCGGCTGGCGAACTCCCCGCTGGCGTCGGCGAGCTGGAGCTCGTCGTCGACGGCACCGGCCAGCACCTCGACGAAGTCAGCTTCGACGTCACCCCCGACGGGACGACGGTCCTCGCCGGCTGGAACACCCGCGCCGGCGTCTCCGACCTGGCCACCAACCTGGTGGCGATCGACGCCGCCACCGGAGAGCGCCGCACACTCGGCGCCGGCGATGCCGGCTACTGGGGCGTCCGCTGCTCGCCCGACGGGCACTTCGCCGTCTGCGTCCTCGAGACCCTCGGTGACCCCGACCACGCCGCCACGCTCACCCTGTGGCTGGTCGACCTCGCCACCGGGGACGGGCGCGACCTCACCCCCGGCCTCGACCTCTGGCCCCAGGCCGCGGAATGGGCACCCGACTCCTCGGCCGTGTACTTCGTCGCCGACGAGGGCGGCCGGGTCCCGGCCTTCCGGGTCGAGGTCGCCTCCGGCGCGGTCACCCGCCTCTCGGCCGCCGGCGCCTTCTCCGACCTCTGCCCGTCCCCCGACGGCACCACCGTCTACGCCCTGCGCAGCACGACCGCCTCACCACCGCAGGCCGTCGTCCTCGACGCCACCGCCGCCGATCAGGAACCCCGCCCGATCCCGACCCCCGGCGCCCCGCTGCCGGGCGGCTCGGGGGTGCCCGCCGGTCTGGCTGTGCCCGGCCGGTTGGAGGAGCTCACGGCGTCGGCCGCCGACGGCACACCGGTCCACTCCTGGCTGGCGCTGCCGGAAGGCGCCTCCGCCGCCGACCCGGCGCCGCTCGTGGTCTGGATCCACGGCGGGCCGCTCGGGTCGTGGAACAGCACCTGGCACTGGCGGTGGTGCCCCTGGCTCCTGGTCGAACGGGGCTACGCCGTGCTCCTGCCCGACCCGGCCCTGTCGACGGGCTACGGCCAGGCGTTCGTCGAGCGGGGCCGGGGGCGGTGGGGCGACGAGCCGTTCACCGACCTCATGGCCGCCACCGACGCCGCCGTCGCCCGCCCCGACATCGACGCCACCCGCACCGCGGCCATGGGCGGGTCGTTCGGGGGCTACATGACGAACTGGGTGGCGGGGCACACCGACCGGTTCCGCTGCCTCGTGACCCACGCCAGCCTCTGGGCCCTCGACCAGTTCCACGGCACGACCGACCACGCCGCCTGGTGGGAGCGGGAGTTCGGCGACCCCTATTTGGGAGCTTCACCAGCCTCCCCCGACGCAGATCTCTCCCGTTACGAGGCGCACTCGCCCCACCGGTCGGTGGAGAAGATCACCACCCCGATGCTGGTCATCCACGGCGAGCGTGACCACCGCGTCCCCGTCGGCGAGGGACTCCGGCTGTGGGTGGACCTCCTGCGTCACGACGTGGAGGCCAAGTTCCTCTACTTCCCCGACGAGAACCACTGGATCGGCAAACCGCAGCACGCCCGGGTCTGGTACGAGACGGTGTTCGCCTGGCTCGACCACCACGTGCTGGGCAAGGAGTGGCAGCGGCCCGCCGTTCTATGAAGGCCGCTCGATGAACGTCGATCCCGTCCGGCAGCGGAGGCAGAAGGTGGCCCACCTCGCCGCCATCGCCCGGCGGGCCGGCTGGTCGTTCTTCGGGCTGGCCGTCGTGGCCTTCGCCGGCGGTCTCGTCGTCGGCCTGACGGGCCTCGTCGTCGTGATCGTCGTGGCCAGCCTGGCCCTCGGCTCCGCGCTGCTGCTGCCGGCCATCATCGTCGGCTTCGGCGTCACCGCCGCCGAACGCGACGACCGGGGGGCCTAGCACCGGGCTGTGGAACCATGGGGCGATGCCGCCCAAGCTGATCCTCGTGCTGTCGGGGCCGAACCTCAACCTGCTCGGGGAGCGCGAACCCGACGTCTACGGCAAGGCCACGCTCGACGATCACGTGGCGACGGCCCGGGAGGCGGCGGCCCCCGCCGGCTACGAGGTCGACCACCTCCAGTCCAACTCCGAGGGCGCCCTCATCGACGCCATCCAAGGCGCCCGGGGCCGGGCCGCGGCCATTGTCTTCAATCCGGGCGCCTTCACCCATTACGCCCACGCCCTGGCCGACGCCCTCGCCGCCTACGATGGAGTGGTCGTCGAGGTGCACCTCTCCAACCCCGCCGCCCGCGAGGCGTGGCGCCACACCTCGGTGATCGCCCCGGTAGCCACCGGAACCATCGCCGGCTTCGGCGGCACCGGCTACCGCCTGGCAGTCGAGGCCGCGCTCGCCCTCCTGGAGGACCCCGCATGACACCTTCTGCGTCCACCGCAGCTGCACTTCCCGCCCTCGACGTCGCCGGGCGCATCGACCATCTCCGGGCGCTCTTCCCGGAGGCCGGCATCGACGCCCTGTTCGTCACCCGGCTGGTCAACATCCGTTACCTGACCGGGTTCACCGGATCGGCCGGGCTCCTCCTGGTCGGCCCCGACGAGGTGCTGTTCGTCACCGACGGCCGCTACAAGGACCAGTCGGCGGACCAGTTGGCGGCGGCGGGCGTACCGGCCCGCATCGAGATCTCGGGGACGGAGCAGAAGCGGATCGTCCACGACGCGGCGCAGGCCACCGGCTACGGCCGGGTCGGCCTCGAGGCCCACGGCGTCACCTGGTCACAGCAGCGGGGCTTCGCCTCCGAGTGGTTCCCCGCCGCCGAGCTGGTCGCCACCGAGGGTCTCGTCGAAGGGCTCCGCCGGGTGAAGGACCCCGGCGAGGTGGCCCGCATCCGGGCCGCCTGCGGTATCGCCGACACCGCCTTCGCCAACGTCGCCGGCCACCTCGCCGACCGGCCCACCGAGCTGGAGTTCGGGCTCGAGCTGGAGTTCGAGATGCGCCGGTTGGGGGCCAGCGCCATGAGCTTCGAGCCGATCGTGGCCGCCGGCCCCAACGGCGCCAAGCCCCACGCCCGCCCGTCCGACCGCAGAATCGGGCCCGGCGAGCTGCTGGTGCTGGATTTCGGCTGCATCGTCGATGGGTACTGCTCTGACATGACCCGCACGGTCTCCGTCGGCGATCCGGGCCCGGAGGCCCGGCGGATGTACGAAGTGGTCCTGGAGAGCCAGCAGGCCGGCCGCGACGCGGTGCGCCAGGGTGTGGAGGCGGCGGCGGTCGACAAGGCCTGCCGCGACGTCATCGCCGAGGCCGGCTGGGCTGACGCGTTCCTCCACGGGACCGGCCACGGTGTGGGCCTCGAGATCCATGAGGACCCGAGAGTGTCGGCGACAGGCCGTGGTACGTTGGCCGCCGGCTACGTCGTCACCGTAGAGCCGGGTGTGTACCTCACGGGCATCGGCGGCGTCCGCATCGAGGACACCGTGGTCGTGACTCCGGATGGCTGCGACGTCCTGACCGCCTCCCCCAAGGATCTGGTCCTTTGAGCATCTCCACGAACGACTTGAAGAACGGGATGGCCCTCAACCTGCCCGAGGGTCTGATGACCGTGATCGAGTTCCAGCACGTGAAGCCCGGTAAGGGTGGCGCCTTCGTTCGCACCAAGCTGCGGAACTACCGCACCGGCGCCGTGTTCGAGCGCACCTACCGGGCCGACGAGAAGCTCACGCTGGCCATCATCGACAAGCGCGAGATGCAGTACCTCTACCGCGACGGCGACGGGTTCACCTTCATGGACAACGAGTCCTACGAGCAGGCCGCCGTGCCGGAGACCGCGCTCGGTGACGCCGTGAAGTACCTGAAGGAGGGCGACACCGTCATTCTCCCGACGTACCAGGGAGAGGTCGTGGGCGTGGACCTGCCGGCGTCGGTGGAGCTCGAGGTCTCCCAGACCGACCCCGGCGTCCAGGGCGACCGCGTGTCGGGGGCCAAGAAGCCGGCGACGCTGGAGACGGGCGCCGTCATCCAGG
>JAUZEX010000003.1 GCA_030838815.1 Actinomycetota bacterium | reverse complement strand
GCGGACCTCGACGGCACCGTCAGCCCCGCCGCCGTGCTGCAGTGCGGCATTCCCGTCGGCCGGCTCGACGGGCGGCCCGCCACCCCGGCCCTGTGGGCGGCCCTGCTCGCCCCCCGGCTGGCCCGCTAAGCCCATGAGCCTGCTGTTCGGCGAGACGGCGAACCCCGAAGACGTCACCCGCCGCCCCGGTCCCTGGCCGGAGCTCAACCAACGGGTCGAGATCTTCGGTTCCGCCTGGGGATCCTGGCTGCCGTCCCGGATCGAGGACCGGCGAACCGACCGGCTCGTCGTGGCCGTGCCCCAGGACCCGGCCGGGGGCGGACCCGTCCGGCGCCCGGCCGACTGGGTGGCCCTGCGGTGGACCAACCCCCGGGGCATCGGCATGCTGGAAGCCACCGTGACGGCCGCCACCCGGGCCGGCATCGTGCCGACCTGGGAGCTCGTCGGCCGGGGCGAGCCGGCGCTCCTCCAGCGCCGCCGCTTCGCCCGCGTGCCCGTGGTGCTGCCGGGGCGGGCGGCCGGGCGCCGCGGCGCCAGGGGCCTCACGATCCTCGACGTGGCCGAGGGCGGGATCCGTTGCCTGGCCCCGCAGGTGGCGCCGTTCGACCCCGGCGAGCCGGTGGAGGTGTCGTTCGCCGTCGACGGGCTGGACTTCACCGCCCGGGCCGAGGTCGTGCGCTGGGGGCTGGCCCCCGGCGGCGTCACCATCGTCTTCCGCTTCACCGGCCTGCCCCGGGCCGACGCCGACCGGTTGCGCCGCTTCGTCTTCCGTCGGGAACTCGCTTACCCGTCCGGCCGGGATCCGTCTGGCCGGGGTGAGGGAGCCCGATGAACCCCAACACGGTCTTCTCGGCCAGCCTCGTCGCCAGCCTGGTGCTGTGGTTCCCGTCGATGCAGGCCTGCCTCCGCGGCGACCTGGACCTCGCCTCCGCCGGGCTGCGCTACGTCGCCGCCCTGGTCGTCTCCCGCCTGGCTCTGAACTTCCTGGCCCGCCTGGTCAACGCCTACCGCGCCGCCCCCGAGGGAGCGGCCCCGGCCGGGGACCCCCTCCTGGCGCCGCCGGCCCCCCACACTGCCGGCCTGGACACGGACCCGGCGTCACCGCCGCAGCAGCGCCGTCGCGACGACCGCACCGCAGCCGGGGACGTCGACCCGGAAACCCTGGCCGCCTGACGAAGCCGGATGGAGGGATGCCCCGGACCCGGGGCACCCCTCCGCTGGCGGACGGCGCTCCGGTCAGACGCCCCGTCCGCGACCCATCGGCCGATGGGCGACGGGCTGGCCGGTGACGGGATCGAGGACGAGGTCGGGGGCGTAGCCCCGCCGACCCTGGAAGTTGAACATGCGGTTGAGCGGACCGGCGATGGCGTCGAAGGACCCGGCGATCCTCGGGAGCTTCCAGTTGTCCTCGACGAACTTCAGGATCGAGGACTGGTCAGTGAGCGTGTGGTCGACGAAGTTCTGCCGGGCCCAGGGCGAGATGACCAGCAGTGGCAGGCGGGGCCCGTAGCCGCAACGGCCGTTCTCAGCGGCGAGCGGGGCCAGGGCCTTCGTGTCGCCGCAGAGGCCGACGCCGGTCAGGAAGTCCTGCGGGCCGGGCGGTGTCGCGACCTTCGACGTGTCGGACGGGTTGTGGATCCCGCTGTACACATGGTCGTACCAGCCGTCGGAGTCGTCGTAGGCCACGACGACCGCCGTTTCCGACCAGGCCGGCGAGTCGGACAGGGCGTTGATCTCGTTGACGATGAACTGCTGCTCGTCGATGGGGTCGGAGTAGGCGCCGTGGCCGTCCTGGTACCCGGGCGCCTTGAGGAAGCTCACCGCCGGCAGACGATCGGGCGAGACGTAGCCGTGGTTGATGGCCCCGACGAGAGCGTCGAAGTCGGACGTGTCGTAGTTGTGGTTGGCCGTGTCGAAGTTCGGCCCGCCGGCGGTGGACGTCTGCGTGTCGGTGCCGATGGCCGACAGCGAGGCCGGCGGCAGGTGGTGGGGGTTCGCCGTCGAGGCGTAGTACTGGAACGGCTCGTGGTGCGGGATGTAGTCGTCCTTGTTGCCGTAGTTGCTGCCGCCCTTGACCGTGCCGCCGGTGCCGCCGACGGCGGCGCCGACCGGGTGCACGGCGTTGCAGAGGCCCTGATCCGAGGCGGGGGCGGTGGCGAACTTGCCCTTGAACTGGTCAGGGGTGAAGACGCTGGTCGGCTGCTTGTTGCCGGTGGCGGTGGCGAAGCTGGTGGTGGGCCGGAAGCCGCCCTGGAACCAGCCCCAGCTCACCCCGGCGGCGTTGAGCTCATCGCCGACGTTCTTGCCGGTCAGCGAGACGGCGTCCCGGACACTGCAGTCGTCGTAGTAGGGCTGCGGGTCCTCGAGGAGGGTGTGGCCGCCCTTGCCGTCGCTGACCGTGTCGCCGTTGGTGTCGGCGCCGTTGATCATCTGTCCGACACCGCCCGTGTTCCCCGAGACGAGGTTGATGGCCCCGGGGGAGGACGGTCCGAAGGTCGTCCCGAAGGAGTTGTCGCTCATGGCGAAGTGCTGGGCGTAGTTCCACAGTGCCGTCACCGTGTTGCCGTCGTAGTAGTTCATGACGTCGCGGGCCAGGCAGGGCTGCCCGAGCGGATTGGTGCCCGTCCCGGTGCCGACCCCTGTCACGAACTTGTCCATGGCCCCGCCGTCGAAGGCCTTCTGCTCGTCGGTGTACTCGTGGTCCTGGTCGCAGGTCAGCACGTCGTTGATGTTGGCCGGATCCAACCGGCGCGGGTTGGCGGCGTGCCCGGCGGCGTCCAGGTTCGGGTTGTTGGTCAGCAGCGTTCCAACCCCGCCCGCCCCCCGGGTGTTGGCCAGGCCGTCGACGGCGGGCGTCTTCCTCGTGGCCGCGAACGGCTGCCCCGAAGTGTTGGCGGCGTTCGGATAGGTACCGAAGTAATGGTCGAAGGACACGTTCTCCTGGAAGATGACGACCAGGTGCTTGATTGGCGTGGTCGTCACCGGAAGCGTCGCCTGGGCCGGATTCGTCACGGCCGGTATCACCAGCGCAAGCGACCCCAGCACCATCGTGGCGCGCGTTGTTCTCCCCAACTTGAACAAGGCGAAGTTCCCCTTCCTCGGTCCGCTTCTGAACAGACGGATCCATTCGAAGGTAGGGACCCGAGGTCGCGGCCGGCCCACGTCGGCCTGCTCTCGATGTGACTTCAAAGTAAACCGAAGGGGGGAGATTGCCGCAAACGGTGCAAAAGGGACTACGGCCCGGCCCCGAGGCGGTTCAAGGAACCATTGCTGGTGAGTTCGACCAACCGGCCGGCCCACTCCTCGGTCGTCATCGAGGCCATGACGGACGGGTCGGTGCTGGTGGCCAGCGCCCGGCGCCCGTCCGGCGTGAGGGTGGCCAGCACCGCCACCGCCGGGTCGCCTTCCCGGCCGTACTGGACAGCCGTGGCCTCGACCGTGGCCGGCCCGGCGTAGGCCCCGGTCGGTACCCGGGCGGGGGTCGCCTCCACCAACGCCTTCGTGGCCGCCGGGTCGACCCGGCGGAAGCCCTGGGCCGGCGGACGGGTCGAGTAGACGCCGGCCGAATGCTTGGTGAGGTAGTACCCGACTCCGGTCACCAATCCGAGCGAGCCCGGGTCGGCCCGGCAGGCGTCGGCCATCGCCGCCACGGAGTGGGTGACGTAGTTGTTGCCCGGCCCGCCGAAGAAGGACAGCCCGCCGGTGACGGTGAGGGGCCGGTCGTCGCCGCCCGGGACGCCGGCCAGGCCGAGTTCCTTCATGGCCATCTGAACGGCGGAGGGGAAACAGGAGTAAAGATCGAAGCGGGCGATGTCGTCGACTCCGATCCCGGCGCCGGCCAGGGCGTCGCCGGCCACCGCCCTGATCCCGGCCGACCCGGCCAGCGACCAGCGCTCGGTGACGAACTGGTGGTCGGCTCCGTCGGCACCGGCGTGGAGGTACACGAGCCGGTCGGCGGGCACCCCGGCCGACCGGGCCGCCTCCGGCGAGCAGAGGAGCACCGCCGCCGCCTGGTCGACGAAGATGTTGGCGCACATCAGCTTGGGATAGGGGAACGTCACCATCCGGTTCCCCGGCCCCGGCGTCCGGATTTCTTCCGCCGACCAGGCCTTCGGCGACCAGGCTGCGGGCCGGGTGCCGGCCGTGGCCGCGAACCGGGCCCACAGTTCGGAGACATGCCGCTGGTGCTCGTCGACGCCCCGGCCGGCGGCGGCCCGCAGCGCCGACTCGAACAGCGGATAGAGCTGGGTGGGGATGGCGGCCTGGTGGGCGGCCTCATCGTCGGTGTGACCCGGCCGGTCGTCGCCCACCAGCGGCGCCGGCTCCCCCGAGGGGGCCGGGAGGCCGACCTCCCGCTGCGCCGCATCGACCGACTTCCGGCGGCTGTGGAGCGCCTCGACGCCCACGACGAGGGCGACGTCGAGCCGCCCGGCGGCGATCTCCGCCCCCAGATCGTTGAGGAGGTACTGGGGCAGGTTGCCGCCGATCCGGGTCTGGAGCGTCCGCACCCCCGACAGCCCGAGCCGGTCCGCCAGCAGTGCCCCGGGGTCCGGGTGCCGCAGCGAGATGCTCATGACCGAGGCGACGACCTCGACCCGCTCCAGCAGCTTCCCGCCGGCGTCCGCCTCCGCCCGCCGGGCGGCCTCCTCCATCAGGTCGAGCGGCCCGAGCGGCACATTCCCGTCGGTCACGTGTTGCGCGATCTCTCCGCCGCCGGCCACGGCCGGGTTGCGGTCACCCCTCGACATGGCGGGCAGCGTACCGACGCCTCCCTACGGCCCTTTGACCCAGCGGGCCCGGTTCGTCTTGGCCTCGGCCACCCGGGCGACGGTGGCGTCGATCCGGGGCCGGTCCCATTGCGCCGGCGGGACCTTGGTCACGAGGTCGGCCAGGAGGCGGACGGCCAGCCAGTGGTGGAGGACGCCGGCCGCCTTCTTGTCCCGCGTCGTCCGCTCGACCTCCTCGATGACGAGGGCCCGGTCATCGGCCTCGGTCAGGCGGGGCCAGAGCATGAGGAGGTCCTGGTGGGCGGGGGCCCGGGTCAGGAACTCCCAGTCGATGACCGTGACGGCGTTCTTCGACCGGTCGAAGAGGATGTTGTGGAGGACGTAGTCACCGTGGGCCAGGGTGTTCTTCCGCAGCCCGGTCGCCTCGGCCCGCACGGCCCGGAACTCCCCCGGCGGGAGCGGGCTGCGCACGATCCGGGCCAGCCGCACCAGCCCGGCTTTCCGGCCCCCGCCATGCGCGGCCACGGGCGCCCGGAGACTCGGGGGCGGTTCGGGCGCTGCGGCGAGGGCCCGGGCCGCTCCGATGGCCGCCTCGACGTAGCCCCGGCCGGTCGTCACACCGTCGTCGACGGCCCGGGCCGTGATCAGCCAGTCGGTCCTCGACTCGACCACCGCCGGCACCGGGATCCCGTTGCGGGCCGCCCACGCCAGGCGCTCCGCCTCCTCCCGGATCCGTTTCCGGGTCCGGTCGTCGTGGGCGATGTGGATCGCGCGATCCGTCGTCAAACCGACCCACGGTTGGCCGGCGCGGGTGTGCACGAGCCGTGGCCGTTCACCGACCACGGAGGCAACTTCGGCGATTGCTTCCTCTATATCCACGTCTTCAACATTGAAAGCAGAGGACAGACAGGTCATCATGGGGCACTCTGGCACGTAAAGGTGGGCCACGGAACGTGACGACAGATCTGCTCCTAGCGCGCCGCAGCGGGGGATTTGCCGTCCATTCGCTGCTGGTCAGCGCCATAGCAATGCCCGCCGATCCACCTTGTCTTCCGGTTTGCGTCATGAACCCCGACCGTCATCGTTCATTCATCACCGGGTGTTCGAGACGGCCGAGCTGGGGTTCGGCCACTCTGCGTCAACCATACGTGGAGTGGCCTGCCAGTCTGCCCGGCCATCTGGTGTGTCCGGCGGCGCCCAAGGGACGACAGCATCGCACGACAGGCCTCCTGGCCGGTCCGGATGTCCGGTGGGCCGTCATATCTGGGGAATGACGACCAACTACGGAGGTGACTGGGTGGCATCCGCCACGCAACACTCGGCACGGCTCGCGCCGACCGTTGAACCACGGTCGCTCGAGACGCCGCCGGCCCCGACCCGGGCGACCCACGGGCGGGGTTCGCAGTCGCTCCGGCGCATCCTGGTCCTGCTTGACGCGGCGGCCGTGTTCGCCGCCTGGTCGATCGCCCTCACTTTCCCGGACGGGCTCGACCGGCCCGGCTGGTCGCACTTCCCGAACCTGGTCGTCGCCATCGCCCTCGCCACCGGCGCCTCCCTGGCCATGATCGCCTCCCAGCGCCTCTACCTGGCCCGGGTGTGCTCGGTGCGGGCGGTCGAGACCGTTCGGCTGGGCCGCACCGCGGTTCTCTCCGCCCTCCTCCTCCAGGCCGGTGAGCGGCGCCTCGGAATCCACGTCTCCCTCAACGAGTCGATCGGCGGCGCCGCCCTCTGTTTCGCATTCCTCACGGCGTCACGTGACGGGTACCGGGCCTGGCTCAAGGCCCACCGCCGGGCCGGCCGCCACAGCCGCCCGATCGTCATCATCGGTGCCAACGAGGAGGGCTACGACCTCTACCGCCTCGTCGGCAACCACCCCGAGCTCGGCTTCCGGGTCTGCGGCGTCGTGGGCAGCCCGTCCGAGGTGGCCGACCGGGGTTACGACGTTCCCTGGCTCGGCGACGTCAACCACGTGGTCGACGCCGTGCGCCTAGCCGGCGCCAACGGCGTCCTGGTGGCCGCCAGCTCGCTCCCCTCGGCGCAGCTCAACCGGGTGGTGCGCGACCTGCTCGTGGCCGGCGTCCACGTCCACCTCTCCAGCGGCATCCGGGGCATCGACGTGCGGCGCATGCGGGCCCAGCCGATGGCCCACGAGCCCCTCTTCTACCTCGAGCCCGTCTCCCTGGCCCGGTGGCAGATGGTCACCAAGCGGTCTCTCGATCTCGTGCTGGCGGGCATCGGCCTGCTCCTGGCCGCACCGGTGCTCGGCGCCTGCGCCCTGGCCATCAAGCTGTCCGACAAGGGCCCGGTGTTCTTCCGCCAGCAGCGGGTGGGGCAGGACGGGAAGGCCTTCACGATCCTCAAGCTGCGGACGATGGTCATCGACGCCGAGGACCGTCTGGCCGACCTGGTGGAGAAGAACCAGCGGGAGGGCGTGCTCTTCAAGCTGGCCGACGACCCCCGCGTGACCAAGATCGGGCGCTTCCTCCGCTCCACCAGCCTCGACGAGCTGCCCCAGCTGTTCAACGTGGCCCGGGGCGACATGAGCCTGGTCGGCCCCCGCCCGGCCCTGCCGATCGAGGTCGCCCAGTTCGACGAGGAGCTGCTGGCCCGCCAGCGGGTCCGCCCGGGGATCACCGGCCTGTGGCAGGTGGAGGCCCGCGACAGCGCCTCCTTCCAGGCCTACCAGCGGCTCGACCTCTTCTACGTGGAGAACTGGTCGGTCAGCCTCGACCTCGCCATCCTCCTCTCGACCGTCCAGACCGTCTCCTCCCGGGGCATCCGGGCCCTGCGGCGGCGGACGGCGCCGGCGGCCGACAGCGCCTCCGTGTCCTGGCTGCTCGACTGATCTCTGGGTCGCCGATGACTGGTCACCACAGGCCTGAATTGTCGGAAGGGGGTCGCTTCGGCGGCCCCCTTTCTGCGTGTCCGAAACCGGTTGTCCGTAACCGTCCGGTTCCTCCCAACCTGATCGGAGGCTGAGCCTGTAGCGTGATTTTGAAGATCCCGGCGAGCG
>JAUZEX010000920.1 GCA_030838815.1 Actinomycetota bacterium | reverse complement strand
AGCCATGAGCGGCTGGGCGTAGACCTTGCCGTCGAGCGCCGGGGACGTCCATGTCTGCTTCACCGCGCCGAGCGGCGCCTGGTCGCCGGCGACGCCACTGCGGCCGATGTCGTGGTGGTAAGTCAGCCAGTCGTCGGCCGGAGAGAGCGCCGCCGCGGGGGCGGCCGTGGTCGACGGAGAGGCCATCACCGGCGGAACAGTCGTCGCCGGCAGGGCACTGCTCGGCGGAGCGCTGCTCGGCGGGTCCACGGACCCGGCCCGTTGCTGGTCGTTGCCGCCGTCGGAGCAGGCGGCCGAGACGGTGAGGGCCACGACCAGCGTCATGGCCAGGGCGGCGGCCTGCCGTATGCGCATGCCCGCGACGGTACCCCGCCCGGTGGATTTCCGCCTTCGGCCGCCAGAAGACCTGGGAGGGCTCGCCCGCGGGCTGGCCCCAGACGCCGCCCTACGAGTGGTGGCGCCTCCACGACCAATACCCCACCTAGCCCGCCCAGCGGGCGTCCTCCGGAGGCCTCACCTGCGACACCACCCGCCCGGAGTTGGGCAGGCCGCAGGTGTCTCCCTTAACCTTCCCTCTCCTCGACGGGAAATCGGGAGAGCGAATGGCGTCTGGTACCGGTAGCGACGCGGCCTACGACCTGGTCGTCGTGGGCGGGAACACAGGTGGGTTGTCGGTGGCCGTCGCCGCCCAGAGCGGCGGGCTGGGCCGGGTCCGGATCCTGGAGCCGTCCTCGGCGGTGGCCTACACGGACCTGATCGGCGAGCACCAGCTCGACGTCGGCTTCGGCGAGACCGTCGAGCGGATCGACGTGGCCGGCGACGCGCTCGAGATCACCACCAGCAAGGGCGTCTACGCCGCCCGGGCCTGCGTGGTGGCGCACCGCACCAACGTCGGCAACTCCGTCTGGACGCCGCCGATCGACGCCTCCCTCTCCGAGCGGGTGATGGTCGACCGGTTCACCGGGCAGCTCGTCGACCAGGACATCCTCGTCGTCGGCTCCACCGACCACGCCGTCGAGCTCACGGCCAAGGCGGCGCTGGCCGGCGCCCGGGTGGTGCTGGCCGCCGGCGGGATGACGCCGAAGCGCCTCTCCCCCATCGGACAGACCGTGCTGCGGCGGCTGGAGCGGGAGCGGCAGGCGACGATCCTGTTCCGGTCACTGCCCAATCGCATCACCGAGGACGACGGGCTGCCCCTGGCCTGCTTCGGCGACCGGCGCACGCCCGACCTCGAGTTCGACCGGGTCATCTTCGCCTCCGGCCGCACACCGGTGACCCCCGACGACGTCGGGTTGACCGAGGCGGCAGCCGCCTCCGGCCGGGTGTGGATGCTCGGCCTGCCGGCGAGCGACGAAGAGGGCGCCCCGCTCCTCACCGCCGCGTCGGTCATGCCCGAGCTGGCCCGACTGTTCCCGACGCTGAAGGTGGACACCGCCGAGGAGGATGGCGACGGCCGCGGCTTCGATGCGGTCATCGAGGAGCTCCGCAAGGAGCACTACAACGCCACCATCACCTACTTCGAACCCACGCACTCGGACCTGTGGGTGCTCGGTGTCCGGCCCGACCACGGCGACGTCCACCACCTCCCCGGCCAGTACGCCTCACTCGGGCTCGGCTACTGGGAGAAGCGCATCGACGACGCCGAGGATCCCCAGCTCGACGACCGGTGGGACAAGCTGGTGCGGCGTTCGTATTCCATCTCGCACCGCATCTTTGACGAGCACGGCTACCTGGCCCAGGAGCGCGACACCACTGAGCTCGAGTTCTACATCGTGCTCGTGCCGCCGACACCCGACAACATCCCCGGGCTCACGCCCCGCCTGGCGCTGAAGAAGCCCGGCGACCGCATCTACCTCGGCCCGAAGGTGGCCGGCCGCTACACCCTCGGCCCGGTGACCGACCCCAAGGGCACGGTTATCTTCTTCGCCACCGGCACCGGCGAAGCGCCCCACAACGCCATGGTCGTGGAACTTCTCCGCAAGGGCCACACGGGCCCGATCGTCTCGGCCGTCACCGTCCGGAATCTGGCCGACCTCGGCTACATGGACAAGAACCGCGAACTCGAGTCCCGCTACCCCAACTTCCACTACCTCCCGCTCCCGACCCGGGAGCCCGGCATCCCGAAGCGCTACATCCAGGACCTGATCACCGACGACGTCTTCCCCAAGGAGTTCGGCGTCAAGCTCGACCCGGCGACGACCCACGTCTTCATGTGCGGCAACCCGGCCATGATCGGCCTCCCCACCGAAGACGAGGAGACCGGAGAGCTGACCTACCCCAAGCCCACCGGCGTCGTCGAGATCCTCTCCGAGCGGGGCTTCACCCTCGACCACCGCAAGACCAAGGGGAATCTGCACTACGAGGAGTACTGGTAAATCCGGCGCATTTGCGCTGGTCAGGGCCTATAAAAGGGGCCCCCCGGGGGGTGTCAGTCCTCAGAAAGTCCTCAGCCGAAACGCCGAAGTGGTCGTCCACGACAGTTCGGACCCTGTCGTCGTCGGCGCGGATCACGTGGGC
>JAUZEX010000914.1 GCA_030838815.1 Actinomycetota bacterium | reverse complement strand
ACGTGCTCGGTAACGCCGTGGTGGCCGCGTACGGCCGGGCCGCAATCTAGCCAGGGGTCGCCCCCCCCCGTCCCACCGCCGCCGACGGAGCCAGACCATGAGGATCATCTACACCCACACCGACGAGGCGCCGGCGCTGGCGACCTACTCGTTCCTGCCGATCATCTCCGCCTTCGGGGCGGCGGCCGGCGTGGACATC
Organism: Actinomycetota bacterium; assembly: GCA_030838815.1. GTDB lineage: Bacteria > Actinomycetota > Acidimicrobiia > IMCC26256 > BP-133 > BP-133. The sequence continues at coordinate 2,653 of JAUZEX010000914.1, read as the reverse complement.
GAGAGCCGGGACATATCCCTCGCGGCGCGCATCCTGGCCCAGTTCCCGGACCGGCTGACCGACGAGCAGCGGATCGGCGACGCCCTGGCCGAGCTCGGCGAGCTGGTCCAGCGGCCCGAGGCCAACATCATCAAGCTGCCCAATATCAGCGCCTCCCTGCCGCAGCTGAAGACGGCCATCGCCGAGCTGCAGGACAAGGGATACGACCTGCCCGACTATCCCGACGAGCCGGCCACGCCGGACGAGACCGAGATCCAGGCCCGCTACAAGAAGGTGACGGGCAGCGCTGTCAACCCCGTCCTCCGGGAAGGGAACTCCGACCGCCGCGCCCCGGCTTCGGTCAAGGGCTACGCCCGCAAGCACCCCCATTCCATGGGCGCCTGGTCGGCCGACTCGAAGACCCACGTGGCGACGATGGACGCCGGCGACTTCCGGTCCAACGAGCGCTCGGTGACGGTCGACGACGCCACCGACGTGACGATCCAACTGGTCGCCGACGACGGGTCTGTGACCGTGCTGCGACCGCCCGTCAGCCTCCAGGCGGGCGAGATCCTCGACGCCACCGTCATGAGCCGGGCCGCCCTGTGCGACTTCCTCGCCGCCCAGATCGACGCCGCCAAGCGCCAGGGCGTGCTGTTCTCGCTCCACCTCAAGGCCACGATGATGAAGGTCTCGGACCCGATCCTCTTCGGCCACGCCGTGAAGGTCTTTTTCGCCGACGTCTTCGCCAGGCACGGCGCGGCGCTCGAGCGGGTCGGGGCCAACCCCAACAACGGGCTGGCCAGCGTGATCACGGCCCTCGGGAAGCTGCCCGAGGCGGAGCGGGCCGCGGTCGAGGCCGGCATCAAAGCGGCGTTCGACACGGGCCCGGCCGTGGCCATGGTCGACTCCGACCGGGGCATCACGAACCTCCACGTGCCGTCGGACGTCATCGTCGACGCTTCCATGCCGGCCATGATCCGTGACTCCGGGAAGATGTGGAACGCCGCCGGGGAACGGCAGGACACCAAGGCGGTCATCCCCGACCACAGCTACGCCCCCGTCTACCAGGCGGTCATCGACTTCTGCCGCGAGCACGGCGCCTTCGATCCCACCACCATGGGCTCAGTGCCGAACGTGGGCCTCATGGCCCAGGCGGCCGAGGAGTACGGCTCCCACGACAAGACGTTCGAGATCGGACGGGCCGGCACGGTGCAGGTGGTCGACGCCGCCGGCACGGTGCTGCTGGAGCACGCCGTCGAGGCCGGCGACGTCTGGCGGGCCTGCCAGACCAAGGACGCCCCCGTCCGCAACTGGGTGGAGCTGGCCGTGAGCCGGGCCCGGGCCACCGGCGTCCCGGCCGTCTTCTGGCTCGACCGGTCGCGGGCCCACGACGCCGAGGTGCTCAAGAAGGTCGACACATACCTGCCGGAGCATGACACCGACGGGCTGCAGATCGAGGTCCTGGCCCCGGCCGAGGCGACCCAGCTCTCGATGGAGCGCATGGCCAAGGGCGAGGACACGATCTCCGTCACGGGCAACGTGCTGCGCGACTACCTCACCGACCTGTTCCCCATCCTGGAGCTGGGGACGAGCGCCAAGATGCTCTCGATCGTGCCGCTGATGAATGGCGGCGGGCTGTTCGAGACCGGAGCGGGCGGGTCCGCCCCCAAGCACGTGCAGCAGTTCCTCAAGGAGAACCATCTCCGGTGGGACTCGCTGGGGGAGTTCCTGGCCCTGGCGTCGTCGTTCGAGCTGCTGGCCAGCGCCACCGGCAATCCAGCCGCCCAGATCCTGGCCGACACGCTCGACCGGGCCACCGGCGAGCTGCTCGACCGGGGGAAGTCGCCGTCGCGCAAGTGCGGGGAGCTCGACAACCGGGGCAGCCAGTTCTACCTGACGCTCTACTGGGCCCAGGCCCTGGCCGCCCAGACCGCCGACCCTGCGCTGGCCGCCCGCTTCGCCCCGCTGGCCGAGCGGCTCGCCGCCGACGAGACGACCATCGTCGACGAGCTCAACGCCGTCCAGGGCCGACCGGTCGACATCGGCGGCTACTACGTCCCGGACCCGGAGATGGCCTCGGCCGCCATGCGGCCCAGCCCGACGTTCAACGCCGCGTTAAGCGCGCTCGCCTGAGGTTCCCAAGGGGAGGATTCGACCGACTCCCGTCGAATCTGTCGCTGGGGCATTGGTATCCAGGTTTCGGCGTTCGTGGGCATCCGCGCCTACGTGCCGAGCAACCGGCGTGGTGGCCGGTGGTGATGAAAGGGAAAACCTTGTCCAAGATGACGCAACGGCGTGCCGTTGTCGCCGCCCTGAGCTTTGCGCTCGGCGCGGCCGGCACCATTCCCGCATTCGCTGCTTTTGACAGCAGCGCCCCTGCGCCCACTACGGGCCTCGGGGACACGCTCTCCAACCTTCCGTTCGTGAGCTTCCTGCCCGGCACCGCTGACAACACTGCTGATGGCAGCAGCGGTAGCAGCGGTGATGCCGGTGGAGCGGTCGGCGGCGGCGGCGGTCTGGCCGGTGGCCTGCCGATCGTGGGCGGTCTCGTGTCGAACCTGCCCATTGTGGGCGGCCTCCTCGGCGGTAGCTCGGCGTCGGGCGGCGGTCTGGCCGGTGGCCTGCCGATCGTGGGCGGTCTCGTGTCGAACCTGCCGGTGGTCGGCGGCCT
>JAUZEX010000897.1 GCA_030838815.1 Actinomycetota bacterium | reverse complement strand
CGCTCGGACCGGGTCGTCGTCGGGGCCCTGCAGGCGCTCGGGTTCGGCCTGCTCGCCCTGTCGTGGCTCGGGGTCAGCGGCACCACGACCTTCTCCCGCCAGATCGCCTGGGTGAACGTCGGCGGCGCCGGCCTCCTGGCCGTCGTCTTCGGCGCCGCTCTGTGGGTGCACCGCGGCCGGCGCCTCGTCAGGCAGCGCCTCGGATTCGACGTTTCGGTGCGCCGCCCGGCGCGGGCCGCCGGACCGACCCGGCTGGCGCAGGCCGCCGACACGTTCGTGTCCGCCGCCGGGATGAGCCGCTACCACCGCCCCGACTGTCCCGCCGTTGCCGGCAAGTCCGTGACCGGCGCCGACGCCGACGCCCACCGGGCCGACGGACGGCGCCCCTGCGGACTTTGTTTCTGGGAGACACCCCCGAGCCCCCGGGGTGAGCCGTGAGCCAGTATTGGCCTTTCATCATCACCGGGATCGCCACCGGCGCCCTCTACGGCCTGGCCGCCATGGGGCTGGTCCTGACCTACAAGACGACCGGCCTCTTCAACTTCGCCCACGGCTCGATCGCCGCCGCCGCCGCGTACCTCTTCTACGAGCTGCACGTCCAGCACGGCATGGCCTGGCCGCTGGCCACCGCCATCACCATCTTCCTGCTGTCGGTCGTCGGCGGCGTCCTGCTCGAACGGGTGGCCCGGGCGCTGGCCGGCGCCCCGGCTTCGGCCAAGATCGTGGCCACCGTCGGGTTGATGCTGCTCATCCAGGGCACGGCGTTCGCCATCTACAACGACGCCCGGCCCTTCCCCCAGTTCCTGCCCCAGCACCTCTACCGCTTCGGCGGCATCAACGTGAGCGCCGATCAGATCATCGCCGTCGTCATCGCCACGCTGGCCGCCGTCGGCCTGTCGGTGTTCTTCCGGGTGAGCCGGACGGGCATCGCCATGCGGGGCGTCGTCGACAACCCCGCCCTCCTCGACCTCACCGGCACGAGCCCGGCCCGGGTCCGCACCCAGTCCTGGATGATCGGGAACGCATTTGCCGCCCTCTCCGGCGTCCTGCTGGCCCCCAAACTCGGCCTCGACGCCTTCCTCCTCACCCTTCTCGTGGTGCAGGCCTTCGGGGCGGCGGCGGTGGCCCGGTTCACCAGCCTGCCGCTGGCCTATGTCGGCGGGCTCGGCATCGGCGTCGCCGGCGCGCTGTCGACCAAGTACGTCGGCGCCCATCCGGCGCTGGCCGGACTGCCCTACTCGCTGCCGTTCCTCGTCCTGTTCGGGATTCTCGTCTTCACCCGCAAGGGCCGCTTCACCGAGACCGTCCGGGCCCGGCGGATGACGGAGCAGCGCACCTTCAGGCCAGCGGTGACCTGGGCCGGCCGGGCGGTGCTCCTCGCCGTGCTCATCGCCATCCCCCACCGGGTCGGCGCCCGGCTGCCCGTCTACAACAACGCGCTGATCATGGTCATCGTCTTCCTGTCGCTCAGCCTGCTCGTCCGCACCAGCGGCCAGGTGAGCCTGTGTCACGCCGGATTCGCCGCTGTCGGCGCCGCCGTCTTCTCCCACCTGGCCCACGGTGCCGGGCTGCCCTGGCCGGTGGCGCTGGTCGGGGCCGGGCTGGCCGCCGTGCCCATCGGGGCGATCGTGGCCATCCCCGCCATCCGTATCGCCGGTGTGTACCTGGCGCTGGCCACCTTCGGGTTCGGGATCCTGCTGGAACGGATGGCCTATCCGACGTCGTTGATGTTCGGGTCGTACGGCACCCGGCCCGCCCCCCGGCCCAGGCTCGGCGGCCTCGACCTGACCAGCGACGTCCGCTACTACTACGTCTGCCTGGCCGTCATGCTGCTCGTGGCGCTGATCAGCGTGGTCATCAACCGTTCCCGGCTGGGCCGGCTCCTGCGGGGCATGGCCGACTCGCCGGTGGCGCTGGCCACGCTCGGCACCGCCGTCAACGTCAGCCGGGTGCTGGTCTTCTGCATCTCCGCCTTCATGGCCGGGATCGCCGGCGGGCTGTTCGCGGCCCAGGCGGGCCAGATCGGCTACATCGGGTTCGGCGCCTTCACGTCGATCATCTGGCTGGCCGTCCTGGCCCTGGCCGGGCGGGGCGAGTTCTCGGCCGCCTTCATCGGCGCCTTCGTCATTTCCGTGGTCCCGACGTACCTCGATTCGCCGACCTACTCCAAGCTCCAGCCGGTCCTGTTCGGCGCCTTCGCCCTCCTGGCCGCGCTGTCCGAAGGAGGAGCCCTGAACGTCAAGGACCGGGTCGGGAGCTTCGTGTCCCGCCGGGCCGACCGCACGGCGGAGCGGCTCTCCCGCTCCCCGGTCCGGGACCGGCTGGCTCCCGCCACCGCCAGCGCGGGGCAGTCATGAGCCCCGAACAGGCCGGGCTCGTCGTCGACGGCATCGAGGTCCGCTACGGCGGACTGGTGGCCGTGCAGGGCGTGTCGCTCACCGCCCCCGAGGGCCGGATCACCGGTCTCATCGGCCCCAACGGCGCTGGCAAGACGACCATCTTCAATGCGCTGTCCGGCCTTCTCCAGCCGTACGCCGGTTCGATCTCGCTGTTCGGCGCCGACATCGTCCGTCAGTCGCCGGCCGCCCGGGCGCAGCGGGGGCTCGGCCGGACCTTCCAGCGGATGGAGCTCTTCGACAGCCTCACCGTGTTCGACAACGTCGCCCTCGGCCGGGAGGCCGGTCTCGCCGGGCGTAACCCCCTCCGGCACCTGATCGGCCGGCCGGGCGACCGGAGCGCCGCCGAGCAGGCCGCCCAGAACGCACTCCAGTTGTGCGGCCTGGGCGACCTCGCCGGTCGCCGGGCCGGGTC
>JAUZEX010000893.1 GCA_030838815.1 Actinomycetota bacterium | reverse complement strand
GCCTTCAACTCCGGCCGCCCCGACGCCACCTGCGGGCCCGACACACCGATCGGGTCGCTGGGCGAGCGGTTCTTCGCCTCCGGGAACGAGCGGACGGGCGGCACCCTGCCCCAGGGCTTCGGCTATCACTACGGCGCCGACCGGGTGGCGGGGGCCGTCGAGATCATGAACCACTCCACCGTGCCGCAGGTCGTCTTCCTCCGGACCGAAGTGCGCTGGGTGCCCGACTCGACCCCGGGCATGAAGCCCGTCCGCCCGGTGTGGCTGGACGAGAACAACTGCCAGGGCTCGACGTACCCGGTGACGGCCGGCCCGTCGGACAAGGTGTGGCGGTGGACGTCGACCATCACCGGACGGGTCCTGCTCGCCGGCGGCCACGTCCACAACGGCGGGGTCAAGATCGCCTTCGCCAACGAGACGACCGGCGCCCACTTCTGCACGTCCTACGCCGGATACGGGACCAAGCCCGCCTACCAGGGCAGCATCGAGTCGATGACCACCTGCACCTGGGACCGGCTCGGCACCGTGCGGAAGGGCGAGGTGCTCTCGATCGACACGTTCTACGACCCGCCCGAGCCGCAGGCCGACGTCATGGGGATCGTGCTGGCCTACGTCTACGAGACCGACGACCTGACCGGCGGGACGCCCGCCCCGCCCGAGGGTCCCGCCCCGGCCTGGCCCCCGCCCGGCGGCGTGCCGTCAGGGCACAGCCACAGCCACCACCACTGACCCAGCTGGCGTTCCTTTTCCGCTGTATCCCGGCGGATGAACGCCAGTTGGCGCCGCCCGAGGCGGCCGGGCATTCCGGCGTTCGATTTCCGCTGTATGCCGGTAAACGAACGCCGGAATCAGCGGGAGCTCTGCTCGACGTTGCCGGCGGTGGCGGCGGCGACGTCGATGCGGCCGTAGCAGTCGGGGCTGCCCTCGCCGCAGGGGACGGTGCCATTGGCGGTGGACAGCAGCCGCTCGACCGCGCCGAGGGCGTTGTACCCCTGGGCCAGGAGGAGGGCCAGCGCCCCCGAGGCGTAGGCCGCCGCGGCTGAGGTGCCGCTCCGGGCCTCGTAGGCGTCGTGACGGCCGGCGGCCCAGAAGGTGGACAGGATGTCGGTGGCGGGGTCGGTCCCGCCGCTGCCGCCCGGGGCGAGGACGGCGAACCGGGCGTCGCCGGTCGGGGGTGAGGCGGCCGCCATGTGCCCGTCGACGGCGGTCGCCCCGACGACGACGGCGTTGAGGTCCTTGTCGGACCGGGAGCCGAGGCCGATGCCGAGGCGGCGGGGGCTGCCGGCGGCCAGAACCGGGACGGCGCCCCGGGCCCAGGCGTAGTCCAGACCCTCCTGGATGGCGGTCGCCCGCAGCCCGGCGAAGGTCATCTCCGGTGCGTCGAGGCTGAGGTTGACGACCCGGGCGCCGTGGTCGACGACCCACTTGATCCCGGCCACCACATCGGGCACGGTGGCCAGCCCCGAGGAGGGCACCACCTTGGCCACCACCAGCTCGGCGTCGGGGGCGATGCCGGCGATGCCGACGCCGTTGCCCCGTACGGCAGCCGCGATGCCGGCGACGTGGGTGCCGTGCCCGTTGTCGTCCTGCCCCGATCCGGAGCAGCGGGCCTGGGCGCCGGCGGCGCCGATGCAGTTGGTGGAGGCGACGATCTTGCCCGCCAGGTCTTCGTGGGCGAGGTCGACGCCGGTGTCGACGATCCCGATCCGGACGCCGGCGCCGGTGGTCCGGGCCCAGGCCTGCGCCGCGCCGACCTGCGCCAGCGCCCACTGGGAACGGGCCTCCCGGTCGTCGCCGGTAGGGGCCCGGGGCGCGGGCCCGGCGGAGGCGGCCGTCAGGGGCGCGGCGCTGACCGCCAGGGCGGTGGCTGCCATCAATGCCATGAGCCGGCGGGCTCGAACCATCGGGAACCTCCCCCCCGGGAACCGACGAGGCTGAAACCTACCGCAACGGTGAGGGCGATTTAACCCGATTGTTCGCATTCGGGAACATGCCCGTGACCGTTCAGGTTCGCCAACTCTTCGTACGGGTACCCACCCACCGTGATCGGAAACGGAAGGGGAGGCGTGGTCCTGGGGACCCCGGACCTCACCCGGCCGGCCGACGTCGATGGCCTCCCCACGGCTCCGGAGGAGACGGACCTGCTGTGCCTCCGCCGGGACCGCAGCTTCCGGCGGATCTTCCTGACGCTGCTCTTCGCTCTCCTGGCGCTCGGGCTGTCAGGAATGCTCGGCGTCAAGTCCAGGACCACCGCGGCCCAGGGGGGCGGCTACGAGCTCAAGCTGACCTACGGCCAGGTGAGCCGGCCCGGGCTGGCCACGCCGTGGTCGCTCGAGATCCGCCATCCCGGCGGCTTCGGCGGGCCGGTCACGGTGGCCAGCTCGAACGCCTACCTCGACATGTTCGACGAGAACGGCTTCGACCCCCAGCCGTCCAAGGTGACCCAGACGGCGGACGAGATCATCTGGGAGTTCGAGCCGCCGCCGGGCGACACCCTCGGGGTGTCGTTCGATGCCCGGGTCAACCCCGGCGTGCAGTGGGGGAGGTCGGGCACGACGTCGGTCCTCGTCGACGGCAAGCCCGTGGTGACCGCCCGGTACAAGACCTGGATACTCCCGTGACGGAGATCATCTGATGGAGATCATCCTGCGGGCCACCGCCATCTACTTCTTCCTCTGGATGCTCACCCGGGGGCTCGGCAAGCGGGAGCTGGCCGAGATGACCGTCTTCGAGCTGCTGCTGTTGATGGTCGTCGGCGACCTCATCCAGCAGGGCGTGACCCAGGAGGACACGTCGATCACCGGGGCGATGGTGGCCGTCGGGACGATCGGCGCCTGGATCGCCATCTTCTCCTGGTTCGGTTACCGCTACCGCGGCGTTCGCCGCCTGCTCGAGGGCGTCCCGGTGATCGTCGTGCGGGACGGCCGGCCGGTGGAGCCGGCGCTCCGTCTCGAACGGGTCACGCTCGACGAGGTCCTCGAGGAGGCCCGCAACAACGGGATCGCCAACCTGCGCGACGTAGAGCTCGGGATCCTGGAGGCCGACGGCCAGTTCTCGTTCCTGCAGTACAGCGGCGAGCGGCACCACGCACCGCATGAGAAGCACACGGGCTGACGGCCCCTCGGCGGCTGAGAACAGCGCAGCCGCGGGTCAGGCCTTCTTGGTCGCGCGACCCCGAGCGCTCGACGCCACCTTCTTGGCCCCGGCGGGCTTGGCGGTGCTCTTGGCCGCCGTGCTGTTGGCCGCCGTGCTGTTGGCCGCCGGCCTCACCGCTGCCTTGGCGGGCGCTGGGTTCGCCGACACTTTGGGACCGGTGCTCCTCTGGACTGTCGCCGGGGGCGCAGCCTTCGCCTTACGGGGAGCGGGTTTGGCGGCGGCGGGTTTGGCGGCGGCGGGTTTGGCGGCGGCGGGCTTGGCCGTAGTCGGCTTGGCCGTAGTCGGCTTGGCCGTAGTCGGCTTGGCCGCAGCTGGCGCGGCGACCGTGCGCTTGGCTGGCGGCTTCGCGACTGTCGTCGCCGGTTTGGCGGCGGCCGGTTTGGCGGCGGCCG
>JAUZEX010000650.1 GCA_030838815.1 Actinomycetota bacterium | reverse complement strand
TCACTCAGCGGCCCGACCTGATGGCCCTCCACGACGACGAGCCGATCCTGGCCGCAGCCACCGCCGAGGACCGGATCATGGTCACGACCAACATCGGGGATTTCGCCGTGCTCGACGGCCGGTGGGCAGCCGAAGGCCGAACCCACCCCGGGATCGTTTTCGTGACTACGTCGGCTTTCCCGCAGGACCGGAGCTTCATCGGTCGCGTCGTCACCGCGCTGCATGCGGCCGCCGACAAGGGGATGCTGCCGGGCCCCGGTCAAACCCTGTATCTGCATCCGGCCCGGTAGTTGCATCCGGCCCGGTGGAGACCCGTCAGGGGGAGGCGCAGGAGCCGGTGGTGACGGGCTGGGTTGTGGACTCGGCCCGGCGGAGGTGCTCGGCCACGTCGGGAGCGGTGAGGGCGAAGCCGATGTCGGGGCGGAACGTCGAGCGGGAGAACACCACGCCCACCACGGTGCCGGCGGTGTCCACCAGCGGGCCGCCCGAGTTGCCCGGGCGGATCCGGCTCCGGAGCTGATAGACCTGCCGGGCGATGACCCGGCGGCTGTAAATGTCGCGGCCGATCGCCTCGAATCGGGCCAGGACGGCCGCCGGCTCCACGTCGAGCGGTCCCCCGCCGGGGTAGCCGATGACGGCCCCGACGGCGCCCGGCTTCACCGTTCCGGCCAGGAGGGGCAGGGGCGGAGGGGACAGGCCGCCGACCCGCAGGACCGCCACGTCGACGTCCGGATCGAACATGACCGTCGTGGCCGGCCGCCGGTTCGGCCCGTCCACGACGAAGGGGTGGTCCACCCCGGCCACCACGTGGGCGTTGGTCATGACCAGCCCCGGAGCGGCCACGAACCCCGAGCCGCTGAGCGTCCCGCCGCAGGCCCGGCTCGAGATCTTCAGCACCGACCGCGACGCCCGGGCGGCCGCGGCCTGGACGGTGGCCGTGTCGGGCAGGGCCTGCTGCCCGGCCGGCGCCGGTTCGAACTCGGCGAAGACCTGGGGCAGTCCGTTCTGGGCGATGAGGCGGTCGATGCGGGCGAAGATGCCGGGCGCCGGGGGAAGGAACCGGTCGAGCGTCCGGGTCACCACCGACCGCTGCGCGGCCTCGGCCACCCGGGGGACGGGCACCCTGGCCAAGGTGCTGGCCACCAGCCAGCCGGCCAGGAGGGTGGCCGCCCCTGACAGCACCGCACCCCCGACCGAGTCGACCCGGCCCAGCCGCGCCCCCCGCAGGCGGGCCGCGACCCTCGATCCGATCATGCTGCCCAGGGGACCGAACAGCAGCGGCCCGGCCGCGAAGCAGCCCAGGACGACGACGACCCGCACGGTGGCGTCATCCGTCAACCGGGCCCCGAGCGGCGCTGCCGCCGCGCCGGCCACCAGGCCGATCCACAGGGCGGCGAAGGAGAACACCTGGACGACCGCCCCCACGGCCAGGCCCCGCCAGACGGCGGCCGCCACGGCCAGCAGGATCACGACGTCCAAGACGGTCACCGGCGAATCCAAGCCCAGCGGAACCGGGTCCTCAAGGTCTGGGCAGGTTTCCTGCCGTTTTCTGGCCACGAAAGCCCGGACCGGGGCCCCGTCGGTGGCGCGACCGCTTACTCGTCCTCGAGGTACCCGGGGCTGTCGTCGGAGGTGATGCCGGGGGGTTCGTCGACGATGTGGACGGCCAGCTCCTCGGCGCTCGGGGTGTCCTCCCAGATCGCGTCCATCTCGCCGACCTCGGATGGTTCGTCGTCGATCCCGTACTCGGCCCCGGGCTGGTAGATCGGCCGGGCGATCTCGTCGACGGTCTCGGGGACGTCCGGCTCCTCCCGGGCCAGGCGGACGTCGAGCGGCTCGCCCTCCCGTTCCTCCCACTCGGTGGTGCCCCATTCGTCGGCGGCCAGCGGACGGTCCAGGGGCGGCGCGATCGGCCCCTCGAAGATCTCGCCGGTGCGGAGGAGCTCCTCGGGGACCTCCTCGGTGGCGGGCACCCCGTCGTCGATGACGTCAGGGGCGGGCCGGGGCAGGACCTCGGACGGAGATACGGGACGGTGACGTCGGGCCATGGTGGGCTCCTCAGAGCAGGAGGTCGAACAGGTGGAAGGCGCGTTCCCATTGCGCCGTCTGGGGATTCCTCACGTTCGGGTCGAGGATCGAAAAGGCGGAGGCGAGGGCCTGGCTGACGCCGCCCGCGATCCACGGGAGCTCCGCCTGGGTCTCGTCGCTGAGGGCGAGATCGAGCTGGGGCCGGGCGGCCAGGTACTCCAGGATCGGTTCCAGCCCGATCTCGGAGTCCTGTTTCCGGAACCGGTGGATGCACTCCTGCAGCCCTTTGGTGACGGGCAGGTCCTGGGGTTCGATGACGTCGCGCCCGTTCGCCTTGGCCGTGGCCTGGGCGATGATGAGCAGGTCGTAGATCTGCTCGTTGACGAAATCCTCGTACCGCTTGACGTCGCTCTTGTCGACGTCGAGGTCGCCGGCCGTCCGGAAGAAGCGCTCGAAGGTGGGGACGTTCATGGCCTTCACGGCGCTTCGCTCCCCTCATCGTCGCTCGAGAGGACGGCCTCGACGTCGACGTCGAGCTTGACGCCTTTCCCGACCAGCAACCCTCCCGCTTCCAGGGCCTGGTTCCAGGTCATGGCGAAGTCCTCCCGGTTGATCTCCCCGCTGGCCAGGAAGGCGGCCCGCGTGTTCCCCCAGGGGTCGACGGCGGTGCCGCAGTACTCGACCAGGAGGGTCACCGGGCGGGTGACACCGCGGATGGTCAACTCGCCGGTCAGCTTCCAGTGGTGCTCGTCGGCGGCCCGGATCGTGAGGCTGCGGAAGGTGATCTCGGGATGGTGCTCCACGTCGAGGAACTCGGGGCTGCGGAGGTGCCGGTCGCGTTCCTCGTCGCCGGTGTCGATGCTGGCGGCGTTGATCGTCGCCTCCACCGAGGACCTCTCGGGGATCTCGTCGATCCGGATCTCGGCGGAGAACTCCCGGAAGCGGCCCCGGACCTTGGAGATCATCATGTGCCGGACGATGAAGTCGACATGCGAGTGGGCGGGGTCGACGACCCAGCGCCCGGCCGGCGGAACCTCGTGACCGGCGACCGTTCGGGACGTGGCGACGTTCATGGCCATGACGGCGTTCCTTTCACGATCGGTGGACGAGTTCGGCCAGCACGGCCGACAGGCGGTGGTCACTGGCCCGCAGGTCATCGCTGAAGTGGCTCAGGAGGGGAGTGAGGTCGCCGCCGTCGCCAGCCACGAGGGCGATCCCGGCTTCGGCGGCGATCCGGCGGGTGTCGTCCAGCCGCTCGAGCAGGCCGGCGAGGCGCTGGCGGTACCGCTCGACGGCGCAGAGGATCTCGGCGACGTCGACGATCGTCTCGGTGGTCATCGGAACGAGCCTCGCGCCGGGCGCCCGCCGCTCACATCCCGGAGTCGCGTGGTTCGTTCCCCCGACGCCTGATACCCCGCGGCCGGACTACGCGTTCTGGGGATACGAGGCCGAGGCCGCCTCTCGCATGCTGAGATTCTTCGCCCGTCAGCGTGCATGAGAAGGGACGAGACCGTGACCATCGCTCTGCAGGAAAGGCGACCGGCCGGCGAATGCTGGGACACCTACGGCGAGACCCGCGACCGGGATCTGCGCGCCGATCTGGTGATGCAGTACGACAGCCTGGCCGTGAGACTGGCCCGACAGTTCCGCACCCGCCGCGAGTTGCGCGACGACCTGGAACAGGTGGCCCGCATCGCGCTCATCCACGCTGCCGACCGGTTCGACGCCAGCATGGAACGGCCGTTCGTGGTCTTCGCCCGGGCCACCATCATCGGCGAGCTGAAGCGCCATCTCCGCGACTCGACGTGGCCGATGAGGATCCCACGGTCCCTGCACGACTGCTACCTGGTCGTCGTCGGTGTCCTCGACGACCTGACCCAGGAGCTGGGTCGCGCCCCGAGGATCGATGAGATCATGGAGCGGACGGGTCTGACCGAGGACCAGGTGCTGGAGGCCATGGAGGTGCGCCTGCCGCTCTCCCTCGACGTCCCGGCCCGGGAGGGCCAGTGGGGCCCGGCCCTGGAACCGTCGGAGCAGGACGGCTGGACCGAGCGGCTGGAAGACAGCGCGCTGCTGGCCTCTCTCCTCGCCCCGCTCACCGAGCGTCAGCGGCGGGTGATCGAGATGAGCTACGTCGAGGGGCTGTCGCAGATGGAGATCGGCCGCCGGCTGGGGGTGAGCCAGATGTGCGTCTCCCGCTTGCTGGCCAAGTCCCTGGGCCAGATGCGCCAGCACGCCCGGGCCCAGGCCCGCCGCGAGTAGCCGTGACCCGGCGGAGCACCGCGTCCCAGTCGTCCACGAACCGGCCGATGGAGTAGCGCTGCTCCGCCCTCCGGCGTGCCCCGTCCGAAAGGCGGCGGGCCTCGCCCGGGTCGCGCAGCAGGCCTTGCATCCGGGCCACGAGCCGGTCCACGTCGGTGTCGACGTAGCCCGAGACGCCGTTCTCCACCGCGGCGGCCATCTCGGTGGTGGCCAGACCCACGACGGGGAGGCCGGCCATCATCGCTTCGCACACCGCCAGGCCGAGGCTCGTCCACCGGATGGGGTTGAACAGGAAGCGGTAGCGGGCGGCGAAGGCCGCCAAGCCGGGTGGTTTCACCTCGCCGAGCCCGCCCAGCTCCTCCGACCCCATGCCGACCAGGTCGAGGGGCACCTCCCGGCGGACGGCCTCGAAGACGTCGGCGCCGAGGCGCCGCCCCCGGCGGGCGAGGTGGTTCACCACCACCAGACCCCGTTCGAACTCGCCCGTCCAGCGGACGCCGTCGGGCAGGGCGACGCCGTGGTCGACGACCGTGGTCGGGACGGCGCCGTTGTCCCACATGAGCCGGTTGAAGGCGGTGACGTGGACGACGAGGACGTCGGGATCGTCGACGGGATGGCGGGTGTCGGTCGGTGACTCCCGGGGCGGGTCGTGCTCCACGTAGATCCTGGGCAGCGTCCGCTGGACCGGGGTGAGCAGCTCGTGCTGATCCTCCAGCCAGTGCCGGACGGACTGGAACACCACGACGTCGACGTCGAGGTCGGCCACCTCGCCCGCCGGCACCTCCACCACGTTGGCCGGCCAGGGGAACGTCCCCGCCCGTCCGCCGTAGCCGTTCTCTCCCCCGGGGCGGGTGGGGAGGAACAGGTCGTGGCCCAGGTGGGAGAGGTACCAGAGGTAGCTGCCGTGGACGTGCCAGGTGAGGATCCGCAGCCGGGGGGACGCCGCCGTCACCGGAGGGCCTCCGGCCGGCGCCGGGCCGCCGCACCGCGGGCGGGGAGCGCGGCGAGGGCCTCGACGACGACGTCGACGCCGATCCGCAGCAGGCCCGGGTCGGGCTCGGCGGCGTGGGGATCTCCCTGGCGGCCGGCCCACAGCACCCGGTGGATCGTCCGGCCGGGAGGCGGGCCCCAACCGTCGGGGGACGTGGGCCCGAAGAGGACGACGGACGGGGTCCCGGAGGCCGTGGCCAGATGCGCCACGCCGGTGTCGCCACAGACCACGCGCTCCGCGGCGGCCACCAGCGCGGCGAGGTGCAGCAGATCCGTTGGCCCGGCAGGGTTCACCGGGCCGCCCGGCCCTCCGGCGGTGCCGGCCGCCCGCACCACCGAGGCCGCCAGCCCCTCCTCCCCCGGTCCGGCGGTGACGAGCACCCGCCGGCCCTGCTCCGCCTCGGAGCGGGCCACGGCCCCCCACCGCTCGGCGGGCCAGCGGCGGGCGGGGCTGGCCGCTCCGGGGTGCAGGATCGTGGCGTTGCGCCATTCGGGCGCGGGCCCGACCGCGGGCGGCCCGAGGGGGGACGCCTCGAGGTCGAGCCGTTCCGGGTCGGCGGCGATGCCGTGGGCGGCCAGCAACCGGCACCAGCGGACCACCTCGTGATCCTCCGCCGGCCACGGCGGCGACGTCCGGGTGCAGCGCACGGCGGGGTGGGCGAAGGCGATCAGGCGCCGGGGCCGGGCGGCGAGGAGCACCCGGTGGCTCTGCGGGCCGCGGCCGTGGAGGTTCACGGCCACGTCGGCGCCCCACAGCGAGGGCTGGAGCGGCGCCAGCGGGGCGGTGTCCACCGTGGCGTGCACCGCTCCGGTCAGCCGGGCCAGGGGGCCGAGCACGGCCGGGGCGGCCAGGAGCCGGCGGTGGTCCGGGAAGGCGTGGGCCAGGGCCCGGAGCGCGGGGACGGCGGTCAGGAGGTCCCCGAGGCCGAGCGCCCGCAGGACGACGAGCACCGGCCGGTCCGGAAGCCCGTTCACGGCCAGGACGTCTCCATCGAGGGGCACACGACGAGCTCCCGGACCTCGCAGCCAGGCGGCTGGCGGAGGGCGAACAGGACGGCGGCGGCGACGTCCTCGGGCCGGTTCAGCTTGGCGTCGGGCGGTGGCTTGTACTGCTCGTCCCGCCCGTCGAAGAAGGCGGTGGCCATCCCGCCCGGCACGAGCAGCGTCACGCCGATGCGCCCGGCCAGCTCGGCGGCCAGCGCCCGGGTGAAGCCGACGACGCCGAACTTCGAGGCGCAGTAGGCGGTGGCGTCGGGCAGGGCCCGCAGCCCGAGCGTGGAGGCCACGGTCACGATCCGGCCGCCCGGCTGCTCCAGTTGGGGCAGCGCGGCGCGCACCACGGCCGCGGTCCCGAGCAGGTTGACCAGGACGACGCGCTCCCACGCTTCGGCCGCGACGTCGCTCAGTTGGCCGCAGGCGTCGGTGCCGGCACAGGCCACCACCGCCCGGATCCCTTGCCCAGGACCGATCAGGAGGCGGACGGCCGCCTCCGCGGCCCGGGTGTCGGCCAGGTCGACGATCACGTTGTCGTACCCGTCGGGCGGGGTGGCGCGGTCGAGGACCAGAGGCGTGCCGCCGGCCGCGGCCACCGCCTGGGCGACGGCCCGGCCGAGGCCCGACGCACCGCCGGTCACGAGTACTCGTCCGATTTCCCTGTCCACGGCGGGCTCCCTGTCTCCGGTGGGCTCCCTGTCTCCGGCGGGTTCACGGTCCACGGCGGGCGGCCTCCTCCAGGATGCGGGTCGTCGAGCGACCCTCGACGTAGGGCAGGATGACGGTTGCGCCGTTCCAGCCGGCCAGCACCGCCGTCTCGGGCAGGGCGGCGGCCGAGTAGTCGCCACCCTTGGCGAAGATGTCGGGCCGGAGGCGGTCGAGCAGGGCGGCGGGGGTGTCCTCGTCGAAGACGACGACGGCGTCGACGGCGGCGAGGGCGAGCAGGATCGCAGCCCGGTCGTCCTGGCCCACGACCGGCCGGCCCGGCCCCTTGAGCCGACGCACCGAAGCGTCGGAGTTGAGGCACAGCACGAGGCAGTCCCCGAGGCTGCGGGCCGCTTCCAGCATTCGGACATGGCCGGCGTGGAGCAGATCGAAGCATCCGCCGGTGGCGACGACGGTGCCGCCCCGGGCCCGGACCGCCCGCGCCAGCGCCTCGGCCGGTCCGGCGTCGTGAGCGGCCACCGGTCCCGGCCGGGCTGACGCGGCCGGGACGGGGCCGGGACTGCGGTGGCGAGCCACGAACTCCGACGCGGCGGCGACCGCCTCCACCACCGCCTCCGACGGCAGGGCGCCGTCGGCCAGGAAGGCCGCGACGGTGGCGGCGAAGCAGTCGCCGGCGCCGCAGGGGTCTCCCCCGACGGCGGGCCGGGCCGGGACGACCAGCGGAAGGCCGTCTCCGGCCACCAGGACGGCACCGTCGGCGCCGAGGGTCACGGCCACGCCCGCCGCCCGCCACCGCTGGGCCAGCGCCCGGGCCTGCGCCGCGACCGCAGCCAGCCCGTCGCCGGCGGCGCCGGGGCGGCCCCCGTCGCCGTCACCGGCGCCATCGGGGCGGCCGCCGTCACCGTCGCCGTCGGGGCGGCCGCCGTCGGCGTCGGCGGCGAACTGGGCCGCCTCGGCGCGGTTCGGGGTGACCAGGCGGGCCCCCGGGACGGGCGGTGCGCCGCGGGGGTGCGGATCCCAGACCAGGGGCACGCGCACGCCGGTC
>JAUZEX010000883.1 GCA_030838815.1 Actinomycetota bacterium | reverse complement strand
GGAGTGGCGGTGGCGCCGCCCTGGTGGTGGCCGCCGTCGTGCTGTTCGGGTGCGGCTGGCCGTTCCTGCGGGGAGCGATGACCGCCGCCCGGCACCGCACCGCCACGATGGACACGCTCATCGCCACCGCGGTGCTCGCGGCCTACGCCGCGTCCGTGTGGCACTTCCTGTCCGGCGGCGGAGCGGGTACGCATCACGGCATGGCGCACGCCGCCGGTGGCCACGGCCACTTGAATGGTGTTGCGATCGTCGTCTCCACCCTCCTCGTGGGCCGAGGGCTCGAGTCCGCCGCCCGCAGCCGGGCCCTGTCGGCGGTCGGCCGTCTGCTGGCCCTCGGCGCCCGGGAGGCCTCGGTGGTGGTCGGCGACACCGAGGTCCGGATCCCGGCCGGGGAAGTCCAGGTGGCGGACATCGTCCGTGTCCGTCCCGGCGAGAAGATCCCGGTCGACGGCGTCGTGGTGGCCGGCGCCTCCGCCGCCGACGAGTCGATGCTCACCGGCGAGCCGCTCCCCGTCGAGAAGACGGCCGGCGACACGGTCGTCGGGGCCACTCTCAACTGTGACGGGACCCTGGACGTTCGGGCCACCGCCGTGGGGCGGGACACCGTCCTGGCCGGCATCGTCCGCCTGGTCGAAGAGGCCCAGAACAACAAGGCGCCCGTCCAGCGTCTCGCCGACCGCCTGGCCGGCCTGCTGGTGCCCGCCGTGCTCGCGGCCGCCGCGGCGACCTTCGTCGCCTGGGCGATCGTCCTCAACGACCCAGGCACCGGGTTGATGGCGGCCGTGGCCGTTCTGGTGGTCGCCTGTCCCTGCTCGCTCGGCCTCGCCACGCCCGCCGCCGTGCTGGTCGGCACCGGTCGGGGCGCCGGCCTCGGCGTACTGATCAAGGGGGGCGAGGTGCTCGAGGCCGCCCACGGCGTCGACACCGTGGTGCTCGACAAGACCGGCACCCTCACCGAGGGGCGCCTGATGGTGGTCGGCCTGGCCACCGACCCGCTCGAACCGGCGGGACGGATTCTGGCCCTGGTGGCCGGCGCCGAATCCGGCTCGGAGCACCCCGTCGCCCGGGCCGTCGTGAGCGAGGCCCGCCGGCGCGAGGTCGACGTGCCCGCCGCCGGCGGCTTCCGGGCCGTTCCGGGCGGCGGCGTGCTCGCCGAGGTGGACGGGCGCGGTGTCGTGGCGGGAAGTCCGCGCTGGGTGGCCGCCCAGGGCCTGCTGCTGTCCGAGGCCCTGGCGGCGGCAGTGACCGCGGCGGAGGACGCCGGCCGCACCGTCGTCGTGGCGGGCTGGGACGGGGAGGTCAAGGCCGCCATCGCCCTGGCCGACACGCTCCGGCCCGGCGCCGCGGACGCCGTCGCCGCCCTGCGTCGCGTAGGGCACCGGGTCGTGCTGGTGAGCGGAGACAATGCCCGGGCCGTCGCCACGGCCGCCCGGGAAGCCGGGATCGACGAGGTGGTGGCGGGAGCGACACCCGCCGACAAGATCGCCGTGGTCGCCGCCCTGCAACGCGAGGGGCGGGTCGTGGCCGTCGTCGGCGACGGCGTGAACGACGCCCCCGCTCTCGCCGGTGCCGATCTCGGAATCGCCATCGGGGCCGGGACCGATGTCGCCCTCGAATCGGCCGGCATGGTGCTCATGCGCAGCGATCCGGCGGCCGTCGCCACCGCCCTGGCCCTTTCCCGCCGGACGTTTCGCACGATCCGCCAGAACCTCGGTTGGGCCTTCGGCTACAACCTGGTGGCCATACCCCTGGCCGCCGCCGGCGTGCTCAGCCCCGCGGCCTGCGGCGTGTCGATGGCTCTCTCCAGCGTCGGAGTGCTGGGCAACAGCCTCCGGCTGGCCCGCTTCTCACCCCGATAGGTTCCTGACCCCGCCGTCACCCGTACCCGGCGGGCGTCGGCGGAGTCAGGTCATCTTTCGGTTAGCTTTCGACGGGCTCGAGCGGCGAACCGCAGATGCAGATGTAGGCCGTTCCGTCGGGAGTGCAGTGGCACTCCTCCTGGATCACAACCCGGCAGCCGCAGCCTTCGTGGCCGCAGCTCAGAACCGTGCCTTGCGCAACCGTAGCCATTGATTCCTCCTGGGTAAGGGGTCCGAGAACCGGTTCACTGTAGGCGATTTCCGGACCGTCGCCCTCCCGCAGGAGACCGTGAAAGCGTGCGTACGAACGGACGAGCGGGCGATGGCCTTCAATGGCCGAAACTCACTGCTCCTCGTCTGATGCGTCCGAGGGAGGCCGTGATGCCCAGGGCCGCCGTCGCTTCGGAGCGACGACCCGGGAGCCGGCGGGCTGGGATGTGCAGCGGACGGACTGGTCGACGACCGGCATCCGGTCACGAGCGAAGAAGAGTGCCACGACGCCGAGGGTGACGAGGCTCGTCCAGACGTTGACCCGTAGTCCGAGGATCGTGTTGGCGTGATCGATGCGCAGGCTCTCCACCCATAGCCGTCCAAGGGCGTAACCGCCGATATACAGGGCGAACAGCCGGCCCGGGCGACGTCTCCACCGGCGCTCGATCCAGAGGAGTAGGGCCACGAGGGCCAGGTTCCAGAGCGCTTCGTAGAGGAACGTTGGATGGAAGGTGGCGGAGTGCTCGAAGCCGGCAGGGCGGTGGGCCGGGTCGATTCGAAGTCCCCAGGGCAGGCCGGTGGGCCGGCCGAACAGCTCCTGGTTGAACCAGTTGCCGACTCGACCGATGGCCTGGGCGAGGGGAAGGGCGGGGGCGACAACGTCGAGAAGAGGGCCGATGGGAAGCCCCCGCCGGCGGGCGACCCACACGCCCACGAGAACCCCGGCCAGGATCCCACCGGGGATGCCCAGGCCACCCTCCCAGATGGCGAACACGTGGAGCCAACGGCCGCGGAACAATTCCGGGTCGGTGGCCACGTGGTACGCCCGAGCGCCGATCAGCCCGGCCGGTACCGCCCACGTGGCGACGGCGGAGATATCGGACGGTCGGCCATTCCGAGCCGCCCAGCGCTGGCTCGCGAGGCGGACGGCGGCGAGGACGCCCAAGGCGATCATGAGCCCGTAGGCGCGAATCTGGAAAGGCCCGAGATGGAGCGCGTTGAACGGCGGGGACGGGATCGCGGCGAGCGCCGCCGGGGTGTTCATTCCCTCACGACGGCGGCCGCCCGGTCAGGCGACCCGGCGGCCGGCGTCGCTGATCGCAGCGCGGACAGCGGCTTCGTCGGTCATCCCCTCACGGTAACGGTTTGGCAGCTTACGGAAGGTGAGGCTCGCGATGCGGGTCCGAACCTTCGCCCGGGTGTATGCCTCCGGGCAGACGGCAAGGTGGGTGACCCGGGTTCGGGCCACCCACCTCGTCGGATCTGCGCAACGAGCTACGGGACGGGTGTCGCCGGCGGTACCCCGAGATCCGCACAGGCGATGGGAACGCCATGTCCGGCGTGCGGGTCGGCCGCGGCCGCCAGGAGGTGCCCGGTGTGGCCGCCCCCGCCCCCGCCACCGCCGCCTCCGGTTCCCGGGGCCTCGCCGGGCAGGTGGAGGAATACCGAGCGGGCGCTCGGCCGAGCGGGAGAGAAACCGCTGATGATGCCGGTACCGTGGGCGTGGCCGGTGGCGTCAGCCGTGATGCCGTGCGTGCGGTCGTTCGGGTCCGACGACGCCCACAGCTCGTTGGGCGGGCCGGCCGCGCCGAGCGGGTCGGTCATGTAATGAGGGCCGTTGTCGTTGCACGTGCCTTCGTGGAGGTGGACGGGATACGTGACGCCCGGCGTCAGGCCGTTGACGTCGATCTCGAGCGTCGTGTCACCTTCATTGGGCGCGCCCCGGGTGACCGTAGCCGTGCCGGTGATCGGCAGCGTCGTGGCGCCGAAGATCGGGTTCACCGGGCCCGTCGTGACGAGCGGCTGGGCCAGGTCCGGCGGCGTCTTCACCGACAGCTGCGGGGCCGGATGGGCTGCGCTCTGGTCGTTGGCGCTCCACCGGACAACCTGGCCGTCGGAGTAGATCTGGGTCGCCGGGGTGTCGAACGTCAGCGTCGCCACCGGCGGCGTCTGGATGTCGACCCGGAAGTAGTCGGCGCTGGCGAAGTTGGTCGACCCGGGCTTGCGGGTCCAGATGGCCTGAAGATCGGTGGTGGTGCAGCTGAACTCGGCGCTGTCGTAGCACTTGGCGATCGAGAGGCCGGGCGGAAGATCGATGATGATGGCCTGGGTGTGGTGAGCGGCCAGGCTCGTGCCGCCCTCCACCGGCGCCCGGAACACCGTCGGTGTGACGGTGCCCCCGAGGACGCCCGAACGCACATGGGCCGAAGCCGGGAACAGCGGGGTGAGGGCGGCCAGGGCAATGGCCCAGGCCGCGCGTCGAGCAAAGCGTCGTTGCAACGGATTCTCCTTCGTGAGGTGCGCAATCGGCGGCGCTTGGGCTCGGCTGGTCGGTACCCGGAACCGGACCGGCGAGATCGAAGGGGAATTCGGCACGAACACCTCAAATCCTCCCAAAGGCCGCAATTCCTCGGAATGGGATGAACCGACCGTTTCCCCCTGGCCCAGCCTCTGATCCGCTACTTCACTCGGTGCGGAAGGGGGGATTCGGTGCCCCGCCCGTCCACCGCGCCGGCCCCGACCAACCGGCGTTCCATTTCCGCTGTATCCCGGTAAATGAACGCCAGTTGCTGCTCGGCGGCCCGACTGCTCGTTCCGGCGTTCGTTTTCCGCTGTATTCCGGTAAGCGAACGCCAGTTGCAAGGGGCAGCTCGGGACACTCACCGCCGCCCTCGCCCTCGACCCCCTCCCCGTC
>JAUZEX010000863.1 GCA_030838815.1 Actinomycetota bacterium | reverse complement strand
CCGCCGCCGGTGACCGGGGCCTGGCGGCCGGGGGATCCCGCCGGGCAGCGGCAGTTCCTCACGCTGTTCGCCCCGCCGGACGGGCCGCTCGAACTGGAGCTCGGCGGCACCCTCTCACCGGTCGTCGTCGCCTACGAGACCTGGGGGGAGCTGGACCGCGCCGGGAGCAACGCCGTCCTCGTGGCCCACGCCCTCACCGGCGACAGCCATGCCGCCGGCCCGGCCGGGCCCGGCCACCGCTATCCCGGCTGGTGGGACCACTCGATCGGCCCCGGC
This sequence comes from Actinomycetota bacterium, assembly GCA_030838815.1. Taxonomy (GTDB): domain Bacteria; phylum Actinomycetota; class Acidimicrobiia; order IMCC26256; family BP-133; genus BP-133. Next base: position 7,544 of record JAUZEX010000863.1, on the reverse strand, counting down.
AAGGACATCGACACGAACCGCTGGTTCGTGGTCTGCCCCAACGTCCTCGGCGGGTGCCAGGGCACGACCGGCCCGTCGTCGCCGGCGCCGGACGGGCAGCCGTACGGCAGCCGGTTCCCCCGCATCACGATCCGGGACCAGGTGGCCGTGGAGGCCGCCATGGCCGATGCCCTCGGCATCGAGCGCTGGGCGGCGGTCATCGGCGGCTCGATGGGCGGGATGCGGGCCCTGGAGTGGGCGGTCGGCCACCCCGACCGGCTCGGCCTGGCCGTGGTGGTGGCGTGCGGCGCGGCGGCCAGCGCGGAGGAGATCGGGCTGTGCTCGGTCCAGAACGAGGCCATCAGGGCCGACCCGGGCTTCCGGGGTGGGGACTACTACGACGCCGCCCCCGGTGACGGGCCCCACCGGGGGATGGGCATCGCCCGCCGGATCGGCCACCTGAGCTATCGCAGCGAGCCAGAGCTGCAGGCCCGCTTCGGCCGCGCCGCCCAGCCCGGGGAGGACCCGTTGGGGGGAGCTACCGCGCCCGCCGAGGCCGAGGGGCGTGGCGTCGGCGCCGAGCACGGCCGGTATGCCGTCGAGTCCTATCTCGACCATCATGCGGACAAGCTGGCCCGGCGGTTCGATGCGGGGTCCTATGTCGTGCTGTCCGAGGCCATGAACCACCACGACGTCGGGCGGGGGCGGGGCGGGCTGGCCCAGGCGCTCGGAGCGGTGCGGTGCCGGGTCGCGGTGGCCGGCATCGACAGCGACCGGCTCTACCCGCTGCGGCTGCAGCAGGAGCTGGCCGAGCTGCTGCCGGGGCGGCCAGAGGTCACGGTGATCTCGTCGCTGTACGGCCACGACTCGTTCCTCATCGAGTCGGAAGCCGTTGGGAACTTCATCCGCGCCGCGCTGGAGGATGATGCCGCCGGCGCCGAGGAACGGGCCGGGTGATGGGCGTCGCGGGGCGTTCGGCGCAACGATGATCGAGCCGGAGGGTACGGGCATGCGGGTCCTGGTCGTGGTGGGGGAGACGGAAGCGCCGGAACGGCTGGTGGTGCGGGCCGACCGGGTGCTGCACAGCGCCGGCCCGGAGCTCGAGCCGCAGCTCCTGGCTGACGTGCGGGCCCACATCCCGGAGGACGTCGCCGTCGTCGGCGCCCCCGGCCGGTCGGAAGCGGCGGCGGCCGCCGCCGAGCTGCGGGCCCACGGCTTCCCGGTCACGCTCTACACCGACCATCCGCCGGCCGAGCCGGACGGGCTGCGCATCCGGGCCCTCACCGACACCGGCCCGGCCATGGAGGTGGCCGACTCCCTCCTTGACCTGGTCGGCAACACGCCGCTGGTCCGCCTGGACCGGGTCGGGAAACGCCTCGACTGCCACCTGCTGGGCAAGGCGGAGTTCCTCAACGCCGGCGGCAGCGTGAAGGACCGGCCGGCGGTGGCCATGGTCGACGCCGCCGAGAAGGCCGGCCTCCTCCAGCCGGGCGGGACGATCGTCGAGCCGACGTCGGGCAACACGGGCGTCGGCCTGGCCATCGTCGCCGCCCGCCGCCGCTACCGCTGCGTGTTCGTCATGCCCGACAAGATGAGCGCGGAGAAGATCAAGCTCCTGCGGGCCTACGGCGCCGAGGTCGTCGTGTGCCCCACCGCCGTGGCCCCGTCGGACCCCGAGTCGTACTACTCGGTGGCCAACCGCCTGACGGAGGAGATCCCCGGCGCCTACCAGCCCAACCAGTACCGCAACCAGGAGAACCCGGCGTCGCACGTCCGCAGCACCGGGCCCGAGATCTGGCGCCAGACGGCGGGGCGGGTCACCCACTTCGTGGCCGGCGTGGGCACCGGCGGCACGATCACCGGCGTGGGGCGCTACCTGAAGGCGCAGAACCCGGCGGTGCAGATCATCGGCGCCGCCCCGGAGGGCTCGGTGTACTCGGGCGGCGACGGCCGGCCCTACCTGGTGGAGGGCATCGGGGAGGACTTCTGGCCCGAGACCTACGACCGCAGCATCGTCGACCGGGTCGTGCCCGTGACCGACCGGGACTCGTTCCTCACCGCCCGGCGGGTCACCCGTGAGGAGGGGATCCTCATCGGCGGCTCCGGCGGCACGGCGGTGTGGGCGGCGCTGGAGGTCGGCCGGGAGCTCGGGCCCGAGCACGTGGTCGTGATCATCCTCCCCGACTCCGGGCGGGGCTACCTGTCGAAGGTCTACGACGACGAGTGGATGGCCGACTACGGGTTCCTGTCCGCGCTGGGCCACACCGCCGGCGACATCCTCGGCCGCAAGGGCCCCGATCTCCCGGCGCTGGTCCACGTGCACCTCGACGAGACCGTGCGGGCCGTCATCGCCACCATGCGGGAGTTCGAGGTGTCGCAGGTGCCGGTGGTGCGGGCGGAGCCGCCGCTGCGGACGTCGTCCGAGGTCGCCGGCAGCGTGGCCGAGCGGGAGCTGATGAGCCGGGCCTTCTCCGATCCGTCGGTCCTCGACCGGCCGGTGGCCGAGGTGATGTCCCCCCCATTGCCGAGCGTGGGACTGGGGGAGCCGGTCGACGTGGTGGTGAGCGCGCTCGACGCCGCGTCCGCCGTCCTCGTGCTCGACGCCGGTCACCCCGTCGGGATCCTGACCCGCACCGACCTGCTCAGCTTCCTCACCGGGCGATGAGGCCTGCGGACGGGTTCGAGACCCGGGCCATCCACGCCGGGCAGCCGTCCGATCCCCAGACGGGCGCCGTCATGGTGCCGATCTACCAGACGTCGACGTTCGCCCAGGACGGCGTGGGGCGGCACAAGGGCTACGAGTACGCCCGGACCGGCAATCCCACCCGCACGGCCCTCGAGGCGTGCCTGGCCTCGCTGGAGGGGGCGGCGTTCGGCTTCTGCTTCGCCAGCGGGATGGCGGCGGAGGACGCGGTCCTGCGCCTCCTGTCGCCGGGGGAGCACATCGTGATCCCGACCGACGCCTACGGCGGCACGTGGCGGCTGGTCGACAAGGTCCACGGCCCGGTCGGGCTGGCCTACGACGCCGCCGACCTGACGTCGCTCGAGAACCTGGCCGCGGCGTGGAAGCCGGAGACGACGATGGTGTGGGTGGAGACGCCGTCGAACCCGCTGCTGTCGATCGTCGACATCGGCGCCGTGGCCGCCTTCGCCGCCGAGCGGGGGGCCCGCACCGTCGTGGACAACACCTTCGCCACTCCCTACCTGCAGCAGCCGCTCGGGCTCGGCGCCGACATCGTCGTGCACTCGACCACGAAGTACCTCGGCGGCCACTCCGACGTCGTCGGCGGCTTCGCCGGCGTGAACGACGGCGCCGTGGCCGAGCGGCTCGCCTTCCTCCAGAACGCCGCCGGCGCCGTGCCGGGGCCGATGGACTGCTTCCTCACCATGCGGGGGGTCAAGACGCTCGGCGTGCGGATGGACCGCCACTGCAGCAACGCCGCCGCCGTCGTCGAGTTCCTGGCCGGCCATCCGGCCGTGACGTCGGTGCTGTGGCCGGGCCTGGCCGACCATCCCGGCCACGACGTGGCGGTCAAGCAGATGCGCCATTTCGGGGGCATGGTCTCGTTCACCCTGGCGGGCGGGTCGTCGGCCGCCGCGGCGCTGGTCGAGCGGACGGAGCTCATCACGCTGGCCGAGTCGCTGGGCGGGGTCGAATCGCTGATCGAGGTGCCGGCGCTCATGACGCACCTGTCGGTGGCCGGCTCCAGCAACGAGGTCGACCCCGGGCTGGTGCGGCTGTCGGTCGGGATCGAGACCGTCGACGACATCGTGGAGGACCTCCGCCAAGCGCTCGAGGGCCTGGCCGCCGGTTAGCCTCGGTCGTCATGACAGACCGCCAGTGGGGGTTCCGGACCCGCGCCGTCCACGCCGGGGGCCGTCCCGACCCGACGACCGGGGCCCGGGCGGTGCCCATCTACCAGACGACGAGCTTCGTCTTCGAGGACACCGCCGACGCCGCCGACCTCTTCGCCCTCCAGAAGTACGGGAACATCTACACCCGCATCGCCAACCCGACGGTGGCCTCCTTCGAGGAGCGCCTGGCCAGTCTGGAAGGGGCGATCGGAGCGGTGGCGGCCAGTTCCGGGATGGCCGCCGAGCTGATGACCGTGGTGGCGCTGGCCGGCGCCGGCGACCACATCGTGTCGAGCTCGGCGTTGTACGGCGGCACCCACACGCTGTTCGACGTGACGCTGCGCCGGCTCGGCATCGAGACCACCTTCGTCGACCCCGCCGACCCCGCGGCGTTCGCGGCCGCCGTCCGACCGGAGACGAAGCTGCTCTACACCGAGATCGTGGCCAACCCGTCGGGCACGGTGGCCGATGTCGCCGCCCTGGCCGACGTCGCCCACTCCGAGAACCTGCCGCTGGTCATCGACTCCACGCTCGCCACCCCATACCTGTGCCGGCCGATCGAGCACGGCGCCGACGTCGTCATCCACTCGGCCACGAAGTTCATCGGTGGGCACGGCACGACCATCGCCGGTGTCATGGCCGAGGCCGGCACCTTCAACTGGGGCAACGGCCGCTTCCCCGGCTTCACCGATCCGGTGGCGTCGTACGGGGGTCTCCGGTTCTGGGAGAACTTCGGGGAGTACGCCTTCTGCACCAAGGTCCGGGTCGAGCAGCTCCGCGACATGGGAGCGGCGCTGTCGCCCTTCTCGGCCTTCCTGCTCCTGTCGGGGCTGGAGACCCTGGCCCTGCGGATGGAGACCCATGTGGCCAACGCCGCTCGGGTGGCGGCGTGGCTGGAGGAGCACCCGGCGGTGTCGTGGGTGCGCTACGCCGGGTTGGCGTCGTCGCCGTTCCACGAGCTGGCCCGGCGGTACATGCCGAAAGGGCCGGGAGCGGTGTTCAGCTTCGGGGTGCAGGGCGGCCGGGACGCCGGACGGGTCTTCATCGAGTCGCTGGAGGTGGCCAGCCACCTGGCCAACATCGGCGACACCCGCACGCTGGTCATCCACCCGGCGTCGACGACCCACCAGCAGCTGTCCGACGAAGCGCTGGTGGCGTGCGGCGTGTCTCCCGACCTCATCCGCATCTCGGTCGGCATCGAAGACGTCGACGACATCCTCTTCGACCTCGACCAGGCGCTCCACAAGGCGGTATTGGCATGACCGTATGGACCGCACCGTCGGCCCGGGAGCGGTGGGAGATCATCCGCCGCACGAAGTCGGTGGCCATGGTCGGGGCGTCGTCGAACCCGGCCCGTCCGAGCTACTTCGTGGCCACGTACCTACTGAGCTCGTCGTGCTCGTTCGAGAACGTGTGGTTCGTGAACCCGGCCGCGACCGAGATCCTCGGCCGTCCGGTATACAAGAGCCTCGCCGACCTCCCCGGTCCGCCCGACCTGGTCGACGTGTTCAGGAAACCGACGGATCTGCCCGAGGTGGCCGACGAGGCCATCGCCGCCGGGGCCAAGACGCTGTGGCTGCAGCTCGGCCTGTGGGACGAGGCGGTGGCCCAGCACGCCCACGACGCCGGGCTCGACGTGGTCATGAACCGCTGCCTCAAGATCGAGCACGCCCGCTGGGCCGGCGGCCTCCACCTGGCCGGCTTCGACACCGGCGTGATCAGCTCCCGCCGGGTCGTCTAGCCCTGCCGGGCGGTCAGCTCCGCAGCGCCACCGAGACAACCGGGCTGGTGGGCGGCCGGTCGGCCAGGGAGCCGAAGAAGGCGACGTCGCCGAAGGAGAAGGCCCCGCCGTCCTCGCCGACCATGAGGTAGCCGTCGCGGCCGGGGACGACCGCCGACACCGGACGGTTGAGCCGGACGCTGCCCATCGACCCGAAGAAGCCGGCGGCGCCGAAGGCGAAGAGGCCTCCGTCGGAGCCGACGAGCCAGTAGCCGCCGCCGCTCGGCGGCACGGCCATGGCCACGACCGGCTTGTTGAGGGCCACGGCGCCGGTCGAGCCGAAGAAGGCGGCGTCGCCGAAGGTGAAGATCCCGCCGTCGGAGGCGAAGAGGTAATAGCCCTGTCCGGTCGGCGTGGCCACCGAACCGACGACGGGCCGGTTGAGGTGGACGGCCGACACGTCGCCGAAGAACCCGGCGTCGCCGAACGGCACGGCCCGGCCCCGGCTGGTGAAGACCCAGTAGCCGTCGCCGGACGGGGTGGCCGACAGGCTGACCGCCCGCTCGCCCGGGTCGAGCCGGTCCGCCGCCACGCTGCCGGCGGTCGGAGCCTGCGCCGGGGGAGGCAGGTCAGGCTCCCAAGCGTCGCCGTAGGCCCGGACCCGGCCGTGGTCGTCCAGCGTCCAGTAGCCCTTGCCGGACGGGGTGGGCTCGAGGTCGGCCGCCCGGGCGCCGCCGGCCAGCGGGTAGGGCTGCCCGTAGAAGGCCGCGTCGCCGAAGGGGTGGACGTGGCCGTCAGCGGTGAGCATCCAGTAACCGGAGCCGGGGCTGAGGGGGGTCGGCCCGATCGGCAGCGGAGGCAGGCCGATCGGCCCGGTCGTCCCACTGCCGATGCCGATGCCGAGCCCGCCGGTCCCGGTCGTGCCGGAGCCCCCGCTCCCGTTCGGACCGGTGGCGGTCGATCCGGTCCCCGCCGAGGAGCCGGCCGGACCGGTCGAGCCGGGCGGCAGCGGAATCGTGGCCAGCGACGGCAGCGGTGCCCGCAGGAGCCACTTGCTGTTGTAGGTGTTCCAGTGGGTGGCGAGCCAGTTCAGCGCCGGGGGCGTGCCGGCGTAGAAGTAGTCGTCGTGGTTGCAGTCGAAGAGGGAGTCACTGCGGCCGGTGCAGACGGTGAGCATGGTCACCGGGCCGTTGCCGTCGTCGTCGTAACACATCTCGTCGGGCTCGTCGTAGCAGTGGCCGGCGGCGGTGGCGTGGGGAGCGCCGCTCTGCACGGCGCCGAGCGTGTGCATGAGCTCGTGGCCCTCGGCGTAGTCCCAGCAGGCGGCATCGATGCGGGCGAACATCGGGGCGTAGCCGTTGTTGAGGTTGGTCAGCCCCGGCTGGGCGTCGGAGTACAGGCTGCCGACGCCGCACAGGACGGCGGCGTCGGTCCACACGAGGTACTTCCGGTCCGGCCGGTTGTAGCCGAGGGCCCTCAACTCGGTGGCGGTGTTGGAGAAGGAGTCGTCGCCGGCAGCCGTGAGGTGGGCGACGGCGACCGACAGCTGGCACCCCGTCCCGGCGGCGTCCGGTTCGGTGACGAAGTTGACGTGGGCCTCCCCGCCCGTCTCGGCCGCCGACGTGTTGAACTGCCAGTCGATCCGGGGGGCGTAGGTGGCCCGGATGGCCGGGACGACCGTGGCCGACCGGTCGGTGCGGTCGGCCGGCACGGCGTAGATGGCCTGGACCCGCGATCCCGACATCCCGTCCCCGATGCACCCGATGCTGCCGAGGGACGCCGCGGCCACCGAGGCGTCTTGTGGGCCGTCCTGGCCGGTGCGGAGGTCGGCTTCCACCTGGCCGTCGGCGCGGCCCCGGCGGACGTCGGTTCCGGGCGGGGCGGGGTCCGGTCCGTGCGAGCAGCCGAGCGAGGCGCCCGTCCGGCTCTTCGCCTCGAAGGCGCCGTCGCAGGCCGAGCCCTTGCGGCCCAGGCTCAGGCCGTCGTACAG
>JAUZEX010000856.1 GCA_030838815.1 Actinomycetota bacterium | reverse complement strand
TGCTCGGCAACATCGGCCGGCCCGGCGGCGGGATCCTGGCGCTGCGGGGCCACGCCAGCATCCAGGGCTCGACCGACATCCCCACCCTCTACGACCTGCTGCCGGGCTACATCCCCATGCCGCACTCGGGCGAGTCGTGGGACCTGGCCAGCTACGTCGACAACCACGCGTCAAAGGGTGGCTACTGGGCCCACTTCGGCCACTACGCCGTCAGCCTGCTCAAAGCGTGGTGGGGGGACCACGCCACGGCTGACAACGATTTCTGCTGGGACTACCTCCCCCGCATCTCGGAAGGGCACTCGGCCTACGACACCGCCCTCGCCATGCTGGACGGGAAGGTCAGGGGGTACATGCTCCTGGGCGAGAACCCGGCGGTGGGTTCGGCCAACTCCCGCCTCCACCGGCTCGCGCTCGCCGAGCTCGACTGGCTGGTGGTGCGGGACTTCACCGAGATCGAGAGCGCCGCCTTCTGGCACTCGGGCCCCGAGATCGAGACCGGCGAGCTGCGTACGGACGACATCGGGACCGAGGTGTTCTTCCTCCCCGCCGCGGCCCACACCGAGAAGGACGGGTCGTTCACCAACACGCAGCGGCTCCTGCAGTGGCACGAGGCGGCGGTGGAACCGCCGGGTGACTGCCGGTCGGATCTGTGGTTCATGTACCACCTGGGCCGCATCATCCGGGAGAAGCTGGCCGGCTCCACCGACGAACGCGACCGGCCCGTCCTGAACCTCACCTGGCACTACCCGACGAAGGGCCGTATCGACGAGCCCGATTCCGAAGCCGTGCTGCGCGAGATCAACGGGTGGGACGCCGAGGGCCACCCGCTGTCGGCGTCCACCGAGCTGAAAGGCGACGGGTCGACCACCTGCGGCTGCTGGATCTACTGCGGCTGTTTCGCCGGGGGCGAGAACGGGCCGCGGCGGCGGCGCCGTAAGGACGGCGACCACATCGCCCCGGAATGGGGTTGGGCCTGGCCGGCCAACCGGCGGATGCTCTACAACCGGGCGTCGGCCGACCCGGACGGGAAGCCGTGGTCGGAGCGCAAGCGCTACCTGTGGTGGGACGCCGACGCCGGGAAGTGGACCGGCGACGACGTCCCCGACTTCAAGGTCGACCTCGCCCCCGACCACCGCCCGGAGGACGGCGCCACCGGCCCCGAAGCCCTGGCCGGCGACCAGCCGTTCATCATGCAGGACGACGGCGTCGCGTGGCTCTACGTCCCCACCGGGCTGAAGGACGGGCCGATGCCAACGCACTACGAGCCCCACGAGTCTCCCGTGTCCAATCCCCTCTACAGCCAGGGGGTGAACCCGGCCCGGGAACGGTACCCGAGGCCGGAAAACCCGGACCAGCCGGTCGACGGCGAACCCGGCGCCGACCGCTACCCGTACGTGATGACCACCTACCGGCTGACCGAGCACCACACCGCCGGCGGCATGAGCCGCACCGTCCCCCACCTGCTGGAGCTGCAGCCGGAGATGTTCTGCGAGGTGAGCCCGGTGCTGGCCGCCGAGCGGGGCCTGGAGAACGGCGGCTGGGCCACGATCGTCACCGCCCGCACCGCCATCGAGGCCCGGGTGCTGGTGACGGAGCGCATCCCGGCGCTGCGGGTCCGGGGCCGCGTCGTCCATCAGGTGGGTCTCCCCTACCACTTCGGCTTCGCCGGCATCGCCACCGGCGACAGCGCCAACGACCTGTTCCCGATCGTCCTCGATCCGAACGTCCACATCCAGGAGGTCAAGGCGGCGACCTGCGACGTCGTCGCCGGCCGGCGGCCGCGGGGCCCGCAGCTGCGGGAGTTCGTCGCCGACCACGGGCGGGGCGTGCCGCGGTGACCGCCGCGCTGCAACCCCGGGTCGGGTTCTTCACCGACACGTCGATCTGCATCGGCTGCAAGGCGTGCGAGGTCGCCTGCAAGGAGTGGAACGACGTCCCGGAGGCGTTGCGGGGATTCACCGGAGCGTCGTACGACAACTCCGGCCGGCTCGACGCCGACCGGTGGCGACACGTCGCCTTCGTGGAGCAGCCGAACCATGGAGTGGACGACGGCGGCGGCCTGCGGTGGCTCATGAGCTCCGACGTGTGCAAGCACTGCACCCGGGCCGCCTGCCTCGAGGTCTGCCCCACCGGAGCGCTCTTCCGCACCGAGTTCGGGACCGTGGTGGTGCAGGAGGACGTGTGTAACGGCTGCGGCTACTGCGTTCCGGCCTGCCCGTTCGGGGTGATCGACCGGCGGGAGCGCGACGGCCGGGTGTGGAAGTGCACGCTGTGCTACGACCGCCTCAAGGTGGGCGCCGAGCCGGCCTGCTCCTCCGCCTGCCCCACGAAGTCGATCCAGTTCGGGCCGGTCACGTTGCTGCGGGCCCGGGCCCGGGAACGGTTGTCGACGCTGCAGGCCGGCGGGCTCACGGAGGCCCGGCTCTACGGCGCCGACGACACCGATGGTGTCGGCGGCATGGGTGCCTTCTTCCTGCTCCTCGACGATCCGGAGGTCTACGGGTTGCCCCCCGATCCCGTCGTCACCACCCGCGATCTGCCCCGGATGTGGAAGGCGGCGGGCACGGCGGCCGCCGCCCTGGCCGGGCTGGTGGCGGCCGCCGTCCTGGGAGGCCGGTGACCAGCTACTACGGCCGGCCGGTGCTGCACGACCCGGTGTGGAAGGACGAGATCGCCTGGTACCTCTTCAGCGGCGGCCTAGCCGGGGCGTCATCGGCCCTGGCCGCCGGCGCCCGGTTGACCGGCCGGCCGCATCTGGCCCGCGTCGCCCGGCGGGTCGCCCTCGGCGGGGCGCTGGCCAGCCCGGTGCTGTTGATCGCCGACCTCGGCCGGCCGAGCCGCTTCGCCAACATGCTGCGGGTCGTGCGGCCGACGTCGCCGATGAACATGGGGTCGTGGCTGCTGAGTGTCTACGGGGCCTCGGCCGGGGCGGCGGCAGTGCTCGACGCCGCCGGCGTCCTTCCCCGCCTGGCCCAGGTGGTGGACGTGTCGGCGGCGGTGACCGGAACGCTGCTCACGACCTACACCGGCGTGCTGCTGGCCGACACCTCGGTGCCGGTGTGGCACGAGGCGCACCGGGAGCTGCCGTTCGTGTTCGCCGCTTCGGCCGCCACCAGCGCCGGCGCGGCGGCAACGCTGCTCGCCCGTCCGGCGGACGCCGGGCCGGCCCGGCGCCTGGCCCTGGCCGGCGTCGTGGCCGAGCAGCTGGCGATGCGGGCCATGGAGCGCCGGCTCTGCCGGTGCTCGCCGCCCGGGGCCGGAGCACAGCCCCCGTCCCCGGGGCCCGGGCTGCTCGGGGCGCCGTATCGGACGGGGGCAGCGGGGCGTTATCACCGGACGGCGGGCTGGCTCGGCCAGGTCGGCGGACTGACGCTCGCCGTTGCCCGCTGGATGCCGGGCGGCGCACGGCGGAGGAGGGCCGCCACCGTGGCCGGTGCCGGCCTCCTGCTGGCGTCGGCGGCGGCCACCCGCTTCGCCGTCTTCAGGGCCGGTTCCCAGTCGGCGAACGACCCGGCGGCCACCATTGCACCGCAGCGGGCCCGGCAGGAGGAACGGAAGCGGGAGCGGCAGCCTTACTGAACCTTCGGCAGGACCTCGTCGGCGTAGAACCGGAAGAAGCCGTCCTGGTCCGGTCCGACCTGGTGGACGTAGATGTGGTCGAAGCCGGCGTCGGCGTATTTGGCGATCTCGGCCCGGTGCCGTTCGGGGTCGGGCCCGCAGACGACGACCTCGGCCACGTCCTCGGGCCGCACGTTCTTGCCCGCCTGCTCGAAGTGGGCCGGAAGCGGCAGCTCCTGGCCCAACTCGCCCGGGATGGCGGCGTTGACCCACTGCCGGTGCGCCGTCTCCACCGCCTGCGCCTCGTCCGGCGCCCAGCAGACGTGGATCTGCCCGTACCGCGGTCCGTCACCGCCGTGCTTCCGGTACTGGCCGACGACTTCAGGGTTCGGGGCGACGCTGACCAGCCCGTCGCCGATCCGGCCGGCCACCTCCGCCGCCTTGGGCCCCGACGCCGCCACCATGATCGGCGGAGCCTGTTCGGGCAGGGTGTACAGGCGGGCGGTGTGCAGTGTGTAGTACTCGCCGTCGTGGGTGACGAGGTCACCGGTGAACAGCTCCCGGATGATCGCCACCGCCTCCTCCATCATCCGCAGCCGGATGCCGGCCGGCGGCCAGACGTCGCCCAGGATGTGCTCGTTCAGGTTCTCGCCGGAGCCGACCCCGAGGAAGAAGCGGCCGGGCAGCATGTCAGCCACGGTGGCGGCGGCGTGGGCCACGATCGCCGGGTGGAGACGGGTCGTCGGGCACGTTACGCCCGTCCCGACGCGGAGGTGTTCGGTGGCCCGGGCGATGCCACCCAGTACGGACCACACGAACGGGCTCTGGCCCTGGGCGTCGGTCCAGGGATGGAAATGGTCGGAGATGAGAGCGAACCGGAACCCGCTGGCCTCGGCGGCCGCCGCGAAGCGGACGAGGTCGCGGGGCCGGTGCTCCTCGCTGGAGAGGCTGTAACCGATCTCGGGCATACCCGTCCGCTACCCGGTGCGGTTCGCCCGGAATCGCCGGTTGACCAGCTTGATCGCAGGGTAGCTTACGGTTCACAAGCGCCTTACAGGCCGAGTTCGCGGAGTGAAGGAATGAAGAGGGAACGGATCGAACGGGTCCCCCCGAAGGGGGCCACAAAGGCCGAGTCCGTCGAGGACATCGTGGTGGAAGAACCCGACGCCGACCTTCTGAACGACATCGACGATCTGCTCGACGAGATCGACTCCGTGCTCGAAGATCAGGCGGTGCTGGTCGAGTTCCGGCAGCGGTCGGGGCAGTGAACCACGCCGTCATCGTCCCCGGCGGAGGCCTGAAGCTGCAGGCCACCCTGTCGTCGTCGAGCAGCGGAACCGGAGAGGTGTTGACGCCCCACCATCCGATCACCTGCAATGGCGACCTGGCCCTCGAACACGACGGGCGGCTGCGCTGCAACCATTCGGAGGCGCCCCCGGGCGACATCCGCACGCAGTTCTGCATCGACCACAGCATCTCGCTCCTGTTGATGGAGCTGTCGGCGAAACTGTGACGTCAGGCGGCTTCGGCCGCCGCCGGTGCGTCCTCGAGCAACTCGAGGACCGCCTCCTCGATGGCGCCGTGGATGCCGCAGCGCTCGGCGTCGGTGTCCTCGGCGGCGAGGCCGAGGGCATCGGCGATCGTGATCCCGGCCCGGTAGCGGTCCACCACCCGCGGATCGACGTAGGACTTCCGGCACACGGCCGGCGTGTTGCCGAGGTAGTGGGCGACCTCCTGGTAGGCCCGCGTGATCGCCCGTTGGCGCGCCGTCCGGCTGCGGGCCTCCTCGGCCACGCCGAGGGCCACGGCGGCGAGGACGGTCCCGGCCCAGGTGCGAAAGTCCTTGGCCGTGAACTCGCCGCCGGAGAGCTCCCGCACGAAGTCATTGATGTCGGAGGAGCGCACGTCGACCCATTCCCGCCCGCGGCGGTAGGCGAACAGCTCCGGCCCGCCGCTCCGGCGGCGCTTGAGCGCGGCAACGACGGCGAAGACGTCGGGGTCGACGATCGTCTGGACCCGGCGCTTGCCCGACTTGGCCGGATAGTCGAACGTGACGGCGTCGTCGCCGTGGAGCGTGACGTGGTCCCGGCACAGCGTGGCCAGCCCGTAGGACCCGTTCTGCTCGACGTATTCCTCGCCCCCGATCCGGAAGAAGCCGAGGTCAAGGAGGCGGATGGCGCAGGCCAGGACGCGCTCCCGGCTCAGGCCGTCATCCGTGAGGACCTCGCCGCACCGGCGCCGCAGCTCGGGGAGGGCCTGGCCGAATTCCACCATGTGGTCGAACTTCTCGGCGTCCCGCCGGGCCCGCCACCGGTCGTGGTAGCGGTACTGCCGGCGGCCCCGGGCGTCGAACCCGACCGCCTGGAGGTGGCCCGTCGGCCAGGGGCAGATCCAGACCTGCTCCCAGGCCGGGGGGATCACCAGGCCCTTGATCCGCTCCAGGACCTCGACGTCGGCGATGCGCCGGCCCGTCTCGTCGAGATAGACGAAGCCCTTCCCGGCCCGCCGGCGGGTGAAGCCGGGCAGCGAGGGGTCGGAGCGGCGGAGGCGGGCCATGGTCCCAGACTGCCCATCTTTCGCCCTGTTCCAATCCGGGTATCCCTCCACCATGGCGAAACGGTCCCTGGCCGCCCGGGCCGCCGAAGAACTGGCCCGGCTGGCGGCCGAGGCCGCCGGCTGCCAGGCCTGCGACCTGTGGCGCAACGCCACCCAGACGGTGTTCGGGCGGGGGCCGGTCGATGCCCGGCTCTTCCTCGTGGGGGAACAGCCCGGCGACCAGGAGGACAAGGCCGGCGAGCCGTTCGTGGGGCCCGCGGGGCGCATCCTCGAGAACGCGTTGACCGACGCAGGCCTGAAGCGCGACGACGTGTACCTCACCAACGCCGTAAAGCATTTCAAATGGACGGCCAAGGGCAAGCGGCGGATCCACCAGCGCCCCTCGGCCCGCGAAGTGGCAGCCTGCAACCAGTGGCTGACAGCCGAACTGGCCACTGTGGACCCCGACGTCATCGTCGCGCTCGGGGCGACCGCCGGTCAGGCACTGTTCGGGAGCCGGTTCCGGGTCGGCGCCGCCCGCGGTCAGGTGCTCGCCCTCGAAGGGCGCCCGGTGATCGCCACGATCCATCCCTCGGCGGTGCTCCGGGTGCAGGAGCCGGCCGACCGGGACGAGCAGTACGCCAGTCTCGTGGCCGACCTGCGTCGGGCCGCCGCACTCGACCCCACGACCATCGACACCGCGACCATCAACGAGGAGAACCGATGACCGAACGCAAGCTGCCCCGCCCCGCCGGCGACGTGGTCGAAGACGGCGTGCCGGCCACGGAGGAGGTCCGCGACGAGGTGCTGCGCACCGGCGACGCCGGCGTGGCCGACATGCCGATGCCCGACCGCCCGCTGGGCGCCGACTCCTGGGGCATCACCGACTTCGAGGAGCGTAACGGTGAACCGCTCGCACGCCGCCTCGCCCGCGAGCGGCCGGAGGGGCGCGACTTCGCCACCGACGACGGTGCCATCTCCGACACGCTCTCCGCCGAAGAGGCGGCCATGCACGTGACCGACGAGCTCCGCCCCTAAGGGCGGACCACGACCACCCACCACACCCGTCCGGGATGCGGCGGAACAGGCAAAAAGAGGCGGTGGCCCAGAGCCCGGGCCACCGCCTTTCGAATGCTGCCTGCCGTGCAGTTGCTAGTTGCCTTGGCCGCCGGTCCCCGGCATGTTGGGCATGTCTTCCTGAATCGGATCCTGCGGGTCGACGCCGGTCGAGGCCCGGGCATCCGAGGAGCCGTACGGACGATCGGCGCCCGACGTACCCTGGTTCGGATGACGGCCGGGCTCCGAACCCTCTTCCTTGATCACGTCTTCCCCACGTCGGGTCTGGCTCTCGCCGACGCCGTTCGGGTCGCTGGGGTCCATGTCGGTATCGGTCAGTTCCTTGTCAGCCATTGGGCTTCCTCCTGACATTATGTGCCAGCCTCATACCCGGGCCGTGCGGGGTCGAAGCTCCCCCGTAGGGGGGATGCGCGTCAGCTGGAGGGGGCGACCGTGGCCACGAGCTCCTCGCGCTTCATGGAGGAGCGGCCGGGGATCTCCTGCTCGCGGGCGAGGCGGTTCAGCTCCTCGGTGCTGAGGTGGGCCTTGTCGGCGGCCGTCGGCGCACCGAGCGAGGCCTTCATCGACTCGAGCCGTTCGCCGAGGTCGGACCGGGCCCTGTCGTCAAGTTCCTTGCGCACCAACGGGAACAGCTCCTCTTCCTCCTCCCCGGCGTGGTGCTCCACGTTCTCGATGAGGACCTTCAGCTTGGCCGCCCAGGCTTCGTCCGACGGGTCCAGCCCTTTGGCTTCGGCCATGAGGGAGTCGACCACATGGTGTTCCTCGATCCCCTCGGTCACGAGGTCGTGGATCTCGTCGTTGAGCGACGACACCGCCGGATAGAAGACCTCTTCTTCGATGTTCGTGTGGACCTCGAGCTCCTGGAAGATCGTGGCGGCGAGCCGCGCCGCTTCCCCGTCGTTCGAACCCTCCGCCGCCTGGAAGCGGGCGAACAGCCCCCGCACCCGGTTGTGGTCGGCGATCAACAGCTCCAGCGCGTCCATCGGCACTCCCTTACGTGATAACGACACCTGATGGGCTGCGGGTACCCTCCCCGGCCAGCGGAGAAACCGCGCCGCCGTCAGCCGGCGCGGGCGTCGAGGCGGCGGTCGTTCCGGGCCGCCTCCCGCCCGTCCGCCTCCATCCAGGCTCGCAGGACGACGGTGGCCGCCACGAGCGTCAACAGCTCGCCCGACGCCCACAACACACCGCCCGCGGCGTGCTGATCAGCGAGGGACGGATAGACCGCCGGGGCCAGCGGTCGCGGCGTCGACAGCAGGACCATCCCGAGGAAGGCGTGGAACGGGACGGCGGCGAGGACGGCGAGGACGCGGGCGCCGTGGAGCGGACGCCGGGGCATGGGGTCGGCGCTCACCAGCGGCCACAGGAACAGGCCGCCGGCCAGGAGGAACTGGAGGTGCACCGCGGCGTGCAGCGCCGGGTGACGCAGCGCCAACGGGAACAGGGGGGAGAGATACAGCCCGGCCAGCGTCGCCCCGAACAACCCGAACCCCACCACCGGGTGGGCCAGGAACCGCACCGGTGACGAGTGCAGAGCCCGCAGCAGACGGCGCTTCGACGGCCGGGTGACGCTCTGGAGCGCCAGCGTCACCGGCGCCCCGAGGGCCAGCAGCAGCGGTGCCGCCATCCCCAGCAGCGCATGGCCGAGCATGTGGCCGACGAACGACGACTCCGGGACGAGCTCGCTGGCGGCCAGGGCGGCCACGCCGGCCCCGAAGGCCACGGACCGCCCGAGCGGCCACGACCGGTTCCGCCGGCGCAGGCGGCGCAGGCCCCCGCCGTAGAGAGCGGCCAGGAGGACCCCGACGGCGATCACCGGCGGGAGCCTATCCGGCCCTTCGCGCGGCGGGACGGCGTGATAGAAACGTCCCCGTGGCGGCACCTGTCGGCGCCTCTCCGGGCCTGGGCCATCCGGGGAGCCCGCCCCCCCTCTCGGTCGGTGTCGTCGTCTGGCTGGCGTCGGAGCTCATGTTCTTCGCCGGGCTCTTCGCCGCCTACTTCACGATCCGGGCCGGGGCGCCCCGCTGGCCGCCCCCCGGTGTCGAGCTCGCCACGGCACGGACGGCCCTGGCCACCGCGGTCCTGGTGTCGTCGAGTGTCACGATGCACGGCGCGGTGAAGGCGGCCGGTCGCGACGACCGGCGCCAGGCGGTGCGGTGGCTGGGGTTGACGGTCCTGCTCGGCCTGATCTTCCTCGGCAACCAGGCCTGGGAGTACGCCGAAGCGCCGTTCTCGATCTCGAGCCACGCCTACGGCTCGCTCTTCTACGTGATGACCGGGTTCCACGGCCTCCACGTGATCGGCGGGCTGCTGTTCATGGGCGCCGTGGCGGGGGTGATCGGCGGGTCCGGCTCGCGGGCCCCGGCGAGCGAGACCGTGGAGGTGTGCGGCTACTACTGGCACTTCGTCGACGTCGTGTGGGTGGCGATGTTCTCGACCCTCTACCTCCTCCGGTGAAACGCCTCGGATGGGTGGTGCTGGCGATCGCCGTCGTGACGGCGACGGCCGTGTTCCGGCCCCGGCCCTCCCCCGCCGGCGCCGCCGACTCCCTGGTGGCGGACGGCCGGCGCCTGTTCCTGCTCGGCTGTTCCAGCTGTCACGGCGACGATGGGGCCGGCCGCAGAACCTCGGCCGGTGAGATCCGCGGCCCGTCCCTCCTCCACTCCGGCGAGGCCGGCGCCTACTACGAGCTGTCGACGGGCCGCATGCCGCTGGCCGACACCACCGAGCAGCCCCACCGCAAGCGCCCCGCCTACGACGACGCCGACCAGGCCGCGCTCGTGGCCTTCGTCGCCTCCCTCGGCGACGGGCCGCCGCTCCCCCACCTGGAGACGAACCGTGCCGCCCTGGCCCCGGGCGGAGCGCTCTTCCGGGCCAACTGCGCACCGTGCCACACGGCGACCGGCGCCGGCGCGGCGCTGAGCTACGGCCGGGCCGCCCCGCCGCTCAACGAGTCCACCGCGGCCCAGGTCGGGGCGGCGGTACGGACCGGACCGGGGCAGATGCCCGTGTTCGGGCCGGGCGTGCTCACCGACGAGCAGCTGGCTGGCATCGCCCGCTACGTGCAGTACCTCCGCCACCCCGACGACCGGGGCGGTCTGCCCATCGGCCGGACGGGGCCCGTCCCGGAGGGCGCCGTGGCCTGGTTCTTCGGCATCGGCGCCTTCCTCGCCGCGCTGTCCTGGATCGGGACCCGGTCGCCGGTGCGCCGGCCGGGCGAGCGGGGAGACGAGGTCCCTCATGGCTGAACCGGACGGCGACCGGCGGGCGGAGACGCTGGCCGCGGTGAGCTTCGGCCTGGCCACCGTGGCGGCCCTCGCCCTCGTCGTCGTGTTCTGGCGGGGCGGCCAACCCCAGGCCGAGGGCCTCCTCCTCGGCGTCGTCACCGGCGGGCTCGGCGTCGGCATCGTGCTGTGGGCCCGGCTGGCCACACCCCAGGACGACGTCACCGAGGAGCGCCACCTGGCGGGGTCGACCGAGGAGCAGGTCTCGGCGCTGGCCTCCGACTTCGGGGCCGGCGGCGCCGCCTTCGGCCGCCGCCGGCTCCTCGTCGGCCTGCTGGCATCAGCCGGCGCGGCGTTCGGCGCCGCCCTCGTCTTCCCCATCCGCTCCCTCGGGCCCCGGCCGGGCAAAGGGTTCAAGCGCACGGCGTACGGCGACGGCCGGGTGCGGCTCGTCACCGCCGACGGCCGGCCGGTCCTGGTCGACGACCTGCCCCTCGACGGTGTGGTCACCGTGTGGCCCGAGGGACACACCGGCGACGGCGACGCCCCGACGCTCCTGATCCGCACCCGTCCCGACCAGACCCTGCGTCCTCGCCCCGGCCGGAGGGACTGGACGATCGAGGGTGTCGTCGCCTACTCGAAGCTCTGCACCCATGTCGGATGCCCGGTCGGGCTCTACCAGGCCGCGGCCGGCCTGCTGCTGTGCCCCTGCCATCAGTCGACGTTCGACGTCCTCGACGGGGCCCGGCCCGTCTTCGGCCCGGCGGCCCGCTCGCTGCCCCAGCTGCCCCTCGGCCGCAACGCCCAGGGCGAGCTCATCGCCCTCGGCGACTTCTCGGGCCCCGTCGGGCCGGGGTTCTGGGACCGCGACCGGTGACGGACAGGGGGGCGCCGGCCACCCGGCGGGCGCTGGCGTGGCTCGACCAGCGCATCGGCGCCGCCGGCTTCGTCCGCACCGCGCTCAACAAGGTCTTCCCCGACCACTGGTCGTTCATGATCGGCGAGCTGGCCCTGTACTGCTTCACGATCCTGGTCCTGACCGGGGTGTACCTCACGTTCTTCTTCCATGCCAGCCCGACCGAGGTGATCTACCAGGGCCGCTACGCACCGCTCCGCGGCCTGCCGATGTCGGAGGCCTACCGCTCGGCCATCAACCTGAGCTTCGACGTGCGGGCCGGTCTCGTCATGCGCCAGATCCACCACTGGGCGGCGCTGCTGTTCCTGGCCTCGATCGTCGTCCACCTCGCCCGGGTGTTCTTCACCGGCGCCTTCCGGCGGCCCCGGGAAATCAACTGGATGATCGGCGTGACGCTGCTCGTCCTGGCCATGATCAACGGTTTCGCCGGCTACTCGCTGCTCGACGACCAGCTGTCGGGCACCGGACTGCGGATCAGTTACTCGATC
>JAUZEX010000815.1 GCA_030838815.1 Actinomycetota bacterium | reverse complement strand
GGGCGCGGGGTTCGCCGACACTTTGGGACCGGCGCTCTGGACTGTCGCCGGGGGCGCAGCCTTCGGCTTACGGGGAGCGGGTGTGGCGGCGGGTTTGGCGGCGGCGGGCTTGCCGGCAGTCGGCTTG
The DNA here is from genome assembly GCA_030838815.1 of Actinomycetota bacterium. Classification (GTDB taxonomy): domain Bacteria; phylum Actinomycetota; class Acidimicrobiia; order IMCC26256; family BP-133; genus BP-133. The sequence goes on along the minus strand of JAUZEX010000815.1, from coordinate 16,373 downwards.
GCCGTAGTCGGTTTGGCCGTAGTCGGTTTGGCCGCCGCTGGCGCGGCGACCGTGCGCTTGGCTGGCGGCTTCGCGACGGTCGTCGCCGGTTTGGCAGCGGCGGGCTTGGCGGTGGCGGGCTTGGCGGTGGCGGGCTTGGCGGTGGCCGGTTTGGCGGTGGCCGGTTTGGCGGTGGCCGGTTTGGCAGTGGTGCGGCTCGTCATGGACGGCGTGTCCGGGGAGCGCCTGGTCGCGGCGGCCCGCTTGGCCATGGGCTTCGGGTTCCGCGACGCCCGCTCGGTGATGGGTCCGGCGGCCGCAACGATGGTCCGCTCGCTTCCGGGTGCGCTCTGCGCCTGTTCGCTCGAACCACCCCGCGGGCTCAGGAACGAGCGGGCACCGAGCGTGCTGAACCGGAAGAACGTTTCCAGCGCCGAACGTTGGACTTCGGCGCAGAAGCGGAGGCTCTCCTTGAGCGGGCTCAGAGACCGCTCGACCACGTCAAAGGCAGCGCCGTTGGAAGAACGGGTCTTCGGGGTCGATGGGATTTCCATGGTCCCTCCTTGCGGGCACTGTTCCCACCTGCTTGAGATTTCAAGCATGATGCCATATCGGCTCGCCTTCGAGCAGATGGAGGGTACGACGAGCTCCGTTGCCGGTGCTGTGGAAGATGCCCCACGGTCTGTACGTGGTCGGGCCCGTAGGCGGGTCCTCAGCGAGGCGGCGAGAACGCCTGGCGGTGACCGGGCACCGGGATACCGAGCCACGTGCCGTCCGGGCCCACGAGGGCCAGGGCGTCGCCGGGGGCACCGGGCCGGGCGTAGAGGAAGCCCTGAACGATGTCGCAGCCGAGCGCGGCGAGGATGCGGGCCTGTTGCTCGGTCTCGACCCCTTCGGCGACCGTCCGCACGTTCAGGCTGTGGGCGAGATGGACGATCGACGCCAGGACCTTCTCGTCGGCCTCGGCGTGGCCGAGATCGGCCACGAAGCTGCGGTCGATCTTCAGGACGTCGAACGGGAGGCGGCGCAGCTGGGAGAGGCTCGAGTAACCGGTGCCGAAATCGTCGATGGCGATGTTCACTCCGAGCTGCTTGAGTTCGACCAACGCGTTCACGGCAGCGTCGCCGCCGGCGAGGGCGGATTCGGTAACCTCGATCCACAGCTGGTCGCCGGTCACGCCGTGCCGGGTGAGGGCGGAGTGCACGACGGACACGAGGCGAGGATCGGTGAGCTGGCTGGCCGACAGGTTCACCGCCACGGCCACGGTCTGACCCTCCGACCGCCATTCGGCGTGCTGGCGGAGCGCGGCGTCGAGGGACCAGTCGAAGAGGCGCTCGATGAGGCCGGCGGCTTCGGCGATCGGGATGAACTCGCCGGGCGGGATGAGCCCGAGGGTTGGATGCTTCCAGCGCGAGAGGACCTCGACGCCGAAGAGGGACCCGGTCGCCATCTCTATCTCCGGCTGGAACACGAGGTGAAGCTCGCCGCGGTCGAGCGCGGCCCGCAGGTCGTTGTCGAGCTGGAGGCGCCGCCGGGAGTCCTCCCGTAGCTCCGGGCCGAAGGCCGCAGATCGGCCCCCGCCGGCGTCCTTGGCGCGGTACATCGCCATGTCGGCGTCGGCGAGCAGAACCTCCGTCAGGGCCTCGGGATCATTGGTGGTACGAACCCCGACCGAGATGGCGGCGTAGAGCTCGCCGACGCCGTCGACGTCGAGGGGAGCCACGAGCGCATCGTGGACACGGTCGGCGACCGAATGAACGACGCCCGGATCGTTGGCGCGGGGGACGAGGATGGCGAACTCGTCGCCCCCGAGCCTGGCGACGATGTCGCCCCGGCGCAACGACGCGGCCAGACGCTGGGCCACGGCCTGCAGGACCGCATCGCCGGTAGCGTGCCCGTAGCTGTCGTTGACGAGCTTGAAGTGGTCGACGTCGCAGAACACGACACCGACGAAATGGCCGCCGTCCTGGTCGAGGCCGCTGACGGCGGCCTGGAGCCGCTGGCCGAAGGCGAATCGGTTCGGCAGGCCGGTCAGGTCGTCGGTCAGCACCTTGCCGCCCAGTCGCCGGACGAGGATGGTGAGCCGGCCGGCGGTCACGGCGAGAACGCCGGCCCAGACGATCAGGAACACCGGGTACGAAGGCCCGCCGGGCACCAGGAGGGCCAGCGGCGCCACGGCGATGACTCCCAGGAGGAGGGCCAGCCGTCGCGTGGTGAGCGTGTTCACCGGAGGCGTCATCGGCCGGCCGACCCGGACCGACGAGGAATGCAGCGCGGCGGCGGCGATCGAGGCGTAGGCGAGGATCCACCCGACGTCGACCAACCCGCCGACGTAGGAATCGGAGATCACCTGACGGGAGTAGACGGTGTCGGAGATGAGCATCACGGTCATGCCGAAGACGAGGAGCAGTGAGGCGGGACTGCGTCCGATCCGGCCCAGAAGCAGCCGGAAGGCGGCGGCCAGGAGCAGCGCTGAGCAGACCGGGTAGGCGATGGCGACCAGGCGGGCCCACTGTGTGGAGCTCTGCCATGACGGGCCGAGGATCTGGATCCAGGTGAACAGGCCGACGGCCAACGTGACGATGGCGGTGTCCTGGAGGTCGCCCCGGGTGGTACCCCGAGCGGCGACGAGGCGCCACATCCCTAGGGCGACGAGCGCCGAACCGGCGAGGTAGACCGGGTCGGCCAGCGACGGGAACGGTGCCTTCTGATGCCAGACGTGCTCGTAGGCGGCCCAGATCCAGTCACCTACGGCGTAGGCGGCGAGCCCAGCGGAGATCAGGTACCAGGCAGCTCGTCCCAGGGGCCGGCGCCGCCACGTGCACACACCCACGATGACGGCCGCCAGCGTGGTATTGCCATTGTAGAAGAGCGTTTGGACGGCATCGCCCATCTGGAGGTAGACGGCGGTGACTCCGGCTACGACGGCGAGGTACAGCGTCCAGCCGGGGGGGCGTCTCATCTCACAAGGCGTAAAAGAGAACGCAACATCGAGCGGGGCATGCTTGGGTGTCGGCTCGGCTCTACGAGCGCTGAAGGTCGGCGAACCCTGTTGTGTAGATGTTGTGCGGCCGGCCGCGCCCCTCGGAGGACGCCTTTAGGCGGTGATCGGGTGAGACAGGGACTAGCGTCCGGCGGATGGCCACCAAGTCCGGGCCCCCGATCGGCCCCTTCCCTCCGGACGTCGAGACCGACGAGCAGAAGGAGGAGTACGACAAGCTCCGGCGGCGAGTCCTCTGGAAGATGCCCTACGGCCTGTACGTGGTCGGGGCCCGCGACGGCGAGCGCCGGAACGGCATGACGCTCAACTGGGCCACGCAGGTGTCGTTCGAGCCCAAGCTGATCGGGATCTCCGTGGAGAAGGACGCCTTTACCCACGAGCTGATTACCGCTGGCGGGGTCTTCAGCCTCAACCTGTTGCCCCAGGAGGAGCGGGCCGCCGTCCGCAAGTTCGTGAAGCCCGTCGTGGTCGACCCCGACGGGAAGACGCTCAACGGCTACGCCTACCACGACGGGCGGACGGGGGCCCCCATCCTCGACGTCGCAGCCGCCTGGGTCGAATGCGAGGTCCGGAATCCGGTTGACTGCGGCGGCCACACGTTCTTCATCGGCGAGGTCGTGGACGCTGGGTTCCAGGCCGACGAGGAGACGGCCGTCCTCCGCATGGAGGACACCCGCATGAGTTACGGCGGCTGACAAGGTGGTGATGTAAGCATCACCGAGTGATGTAAGCTGGGGAAACGATGAAACGCCTGCAGATCAGCATCGACGAAGACTTGGATGACGCCCTGGCGATCGAAGCGGCGCGCCGCCGAACGTCGAAGGCGGCGCTGATCCGCGAGTTCGTCCGGGACCGGCTCGGCCGTCCGGGGGCGACGTCGCAAGATCCGATGACGCGTCTCATCGGCGACATTGACGACGACGCCGGTGACATCGACGCAGTCGTCTACGGGCCGTGAGGTTCGTCGACACGTCGTTCTGGATCGCATTGCGGTTCCGCCGTGACGGCCGCCACCCCGACGCCAAGGCGTTGTGGGAAGCGGGGACCGGTGCACTGCTCACCACGAATCTCGTGCTCGGAGAGACGTGGACGTTCCTACGACGCCGGGTCGGCCACCAGCAGGCCGTCGAGTTCGCCGACGCCGCCGAGCGGCTACCGGCGCTGACGGTACGGCAGGTCGGCGCCGACGTGGACGCCGATGCCTGGCGATGGCTCCGGCGCCGGGATGAGCGCCCGTACTCCTACGTCGACGCCACCAGCTTCGCCCTCATGCGCAGGTTGCGCCTGCGCGAGGCGCTTGCCTTCGACGGCGACTTTGCTGCGGCAGGTTTCGTCGAGGTTCGACCATGACAGAGGCACCGGTTTGAGCGGCAGTCACTCTCCTCCGCCCACGGCGGGCCCGTCCGCCTCTACGTGGCACCGATGTACGGCTACAAGTCGCTCAGTGGCTGCAGCGGATCACCCTCGTCGCCGCCGCCAAACCCGGCTACTGGGAGCGGCAGGGCTATGAAGTCGACGGCTGGATCGGCCGCTCCAACGGCCGCAGCGACGAGCCCGCGCGGGAAGTTCAACCCCGGCCAGAAGCTCAACACCGCCTTCGTCGGCGCCGCCCTCGTCACCATGCTGGCCACCGGGACGGTGCTGCGCTTCTTCGGCCCGTTCCCGCTGGCGTGGCGGACGGGCGCCACCTTCATCCATGACTGGACCGCGCTGGCCCTCGGTCTCGCCATCACCGGGCACGTGTGGCTGGCCGTGGCCGACCCGGACGCCTTGCGGGGGATGGTCTCCGGCGTCGTGCCGGCCCGGTGGGCCAAGGAGAAGCGGCCGCGCTGGTACGAGACCGTCAGCCCCGAGGACGGGGCGCCGGCGGCGGACCCGGAGCCGGAGCTCAGCCCGGCCGCAGGAAGCTGAGCGCCCGGGCCATCACCCGGGCCTGATCGTCAGCGGTGGCGATGTCCTCGAAGCCGAACCCGAACAGGAGGCTGGACCGGGTCTCCACGGCCGCCGCGGTGCCGCTGCCGTGCCGGGCGGCGCCCGACGGGCCGTCGCCGGGCCCGGCGATCCGGTAGCGGGCCGCCGTCCGCCCCTGCACACCGGGGTACGCCACCCCGAGCGTCTCGGCGCTGGCCGAGTAGGAGGCGGCGTTGCGGCCGGGAGCGACCCCCGTGCCGGCGAAGGTCCAGCTGAGGCCGCTGAAGGGGGCCCGCACCCCATCCACCGGAGCGATCCCGGAGCTCGCCGTGTTGCCGCCGGCGGGGGCGTTCTCGTAGGCCCCCAACCAGTACTGGAAGAACTCCTCGTTGAGCGGAACGCAGCTCCCGCCGAACTGGCCTTCCTCGCCGCCTTCGACCCCCGGGCCGACGTGGCCGGGGGGGCAGGGCCCGTCGGCCACCGGGTCGTACTCGGCCCGCTCGGTGTAGGGCCGTCCGGCGTCGCGGCCCATGTACAGCAGCCGGCCGCCTTCGTTGAGGTAGTCGCGGGCGGCCAGCATCTCTTCGTTGGCCAGCCGGGAGACGCTCTCCGGGAGCGCCGCCGTGGAGTCGGTGCGCCGGTCCTCGTCGGCCGACCACACCACCACAGGGTAGTGACCGAGCACTCCGAGGTGGTCGGGAGCGACGTGGCCGTGGGCCTCGACGTCGTAGGTGTCGGCCTCGACGCCGTTGGCGGCCAGCGCGCGCAGGACCGGGGCGAGCCGGGCGGCTGCGGGGGCCTCGGTCTGGGGAGGGCCGGCCGGGACGGCGAGCGCGCCGCCCCGTTCGTGCTCACCGCCGACGACGACCAGGACCGGGGCGCCGCGGTGGGGCCCGACCTCATACGTGAAGGCGTCGCTCTTCTCCCGGTCGGCGGTGAACCAGACCTTCACCCGGTCGCCCGGGCGGGTGCCGGTGACGGAGCCCCGGACCCGGTGCGCCCACACGGAGCCCGTGTCGCCGTAGCGGAGGCCGCCGGCCCATTCCACGGTGGGGGCCTGCTGCTCGGCCCCGTTGCCGACCTGCCAGTGCATCTCGACCGGTCCCAGCCGCCGCAGCGCCGTGACCTGCACCGGCTGCGGATCACCGTAGGAGACGGCGAAGCGGTCGACGACGAAGGGCGCCACCCGGCTTCCGAGGTGCGACAGCGGGCGGGACGGGTCGGCCGCCGAGCGGGCCAGGTCGAGGGCGAAGGGCCGGTTGACCTGGTACTCCTGCTCGATCAGCGCCTCGTTGTCGGGGAAGACGAAGCCGCTCTCGGGGAGGCCCTCGCCGAGCTCGATGGTGAAGGCCAGCGCCCCGATGGCGGCGTGGGCCCAGCTCGAGGTCTCGCCGTTGGTCGAGTAAAGGGCGGCCGACAGCTCCGGCTTGTAGCCGGGGATGGCGGGATTGACCGGCGTCCCGGCCAGGGCGGCGTAGATCGGCTGGTCGGCGGTCGTGGTCTGCTCCTGCCAGCCGATCGGGTACAGCAGCAGGCGCCCGAAGGAGTGGTAGTTCACGACGAACCGGAAGCGCAGGCGCTGGCCGAGGTCGACGAGCGCCTTCGTCTCCGGTTCGGATCCGGCCCGGGGGCCCCGGTAGGTCTGGTCGGACGGGTCGTTCGAGGAGCCCTGGGGTGCGTAGCCCCAGTGGTCGGGGAGGTTGCGATTGACGTCGACGCCGTCGCGGTCGGTGATCCTCCCGTCGCCGTCGTTGTCGGCCGTGTTCTTGCGCCACAGGCGGTTGTGCGGTTCGAAGGTGCGTTCATAGCCGTCGGGGTTGGCCACGAGCACGAACCACAGCTCGGTGCTGTCGAGGAGGGCGGTGGTCTCGGGATCGGTGCCGTAGGCGTCGACCATCGAGTGGAGGAACCGGCGGGTCACCTCGCCGCTGATCCATTCCCGGGCGTGCTGCAGCGAGAGGTAGAGCACCGCCGGACGGGCGCCGTCGGGAACCCGCGGGGCATTGGCCGTGACCCGCACGGCGACCAGGTCGCGGCCCTGGACGGAGTGGCCGATGACCTCGGTGCGTACGAGGTCGGGATGCGCCGCGGCCAGCGCGTCGACCTCGGCCCGGAGCCCGCCGGGGCCGTCCCAGTGCTTCCAGACCGATCCGGACGCCGCCGCCTGGACCCGGGCGAGGTCGGCCACCGACCGGCCCTCCCCGTCACGCCAGGGGATCGGGTGGAACCCGGCGGCGGTGAGCCGGGCCCGCTCCGACGGGCCGAGGACGATCTCGGTCCTGCCGTCGGGCCGGGTGGCGGCGACGTCGTACCCCGCCTCCTCCAGGCGGCTGACGGCCGCCGGCGGTGCCGTGATCCGGTACAGGTCGAGGTCCGGGCCGGAGGAGCCGGCCGCCTGTCCGGTCGGAGCGGCCAGGCCCGCGCCGGCGGCGACGTTGGCGCCGGCGACGACCGCCAGCACCACCACGCTGAGCCGCAGGGCCCGCTTCATCAGCCGCCCAGGACCTCAGCCAGGCGGGCCAGGCCCTCGACGAGCTCGTCGTCGCCGAGGGCGTAGGACAGCCGGGCGTAGCCGGGGGCTCCGAACGCCTCGCCGGGCACGATGGCCACCGCCGCCTCCTCCAGGAGCACTTCCGCCAGCTCCAGTGTGGACTGGGGCCGGCGCCCGTTGATGTCGCGCCCGAGGACTCCTTCGAACGACGGGAAGGCGTAGAAGGCGCCCTCCGGCTCGAGCGACGACACACCGGGGATGGCGGACAGCAGCTCATGCATCCGGCGCCGGCGGACGTCGAACGCCGCCCGCATCGTGGCGGTGAAGTCGAGGCTGCCGGTCAGGGCGGCGAGGGCGGCGGCCTGGGAGACGTTGGACACGTTGGAGGTGGTGTGCGACTGGAGGTTCGTGGCCGCCGCCGTCACGTCCGGCGGGGCGATCATCCAGCCGACCCGCCAGCCGGTCATGGCATAGGCCTTCGACACGGCATTGATGACGACGCAGCGCTCGGCCAGCTCAGGGACGACGACCGGCATCGAGGGGGCGTCCCGATCCCCGTACACGAAGTGCTCGTACATCTCGTCGGTCACCACCCACAGGCCACGCTCGACGGCGAAGCGGCCGATCGCCTCGACCTCGGCCCGGCTGTACATGGCTCCCGTCGGGTTGGACGGGGAGACGAAGAGGATCGCCTTGGTGCGGGGAGTGCAGGCCTCCTCGAGCTCCTCGACGGTGACCCGGAAGCCGCCGTCCACGGTGGTGCCGATGGGGACGGGCACGCCGCCGGCGAGGGCGATGGCCTCGGGGAACGTGACCCAGTAAGGGGCGGGGACGATGACCTCGTCGCCGGGGTCGAGAAGGGTCAGGAATGTGTTGGCAATGGCCTGTTTGCCACCGTTGGTGATCAGCACCTGGGCCGTCGTGACCTCGAGCCCGGAGTCGCGGGCCGTCTTGGCCACCACCGCCTCCTTCAGCGGCGGGAGGCCGCCGACCGCCGTGTAGTGGTGCGAGGCCGGCTGGCCGGCCGCCTCGATGGCGGCGGCCACGATGTAGTCGGGGGTCGGGAAGTCGGGTTCGCCGGCCCCGAAGCTGACGACCTTGACCCCCGAGGCCCTCAAGGCCCGGGCCTTGGCGTCGATGGTCAGGGTGGCCGACGGGGCGATGGCTCCCACCAGGGTGGAGATCCTTTGGGGGACACCCCCCGGCCCCCGGGTTTGGGCCTCGGTTTGCGGCATCTTCGGGTGTTTCCTTCCGGTTGCGCTGTGTGGCCGGATTCGCTTTTCCGCCGGCCCCGGTCGAATAGTGGCACCGATGAGCGAGAACGACCCCCAGATTACGATCCCCCCCGACCGCCTCCCGGCTGACGGCCGGTTCGGCTCCGGCCCGTCCAAGGTCCGGACCGAGGCGCTGGCGGCACTGGCGGCCACCGGCGCGTCCTACATGGGCACCAGCCACCGCCGGCCGGGCGTGAAATCCGTCGTGGGCCGGGTGCGGGCCGGCCTGGCCACACTGTTCTCCCTGCCGGAAGGGTACGAGGTCATCCTCGGCAACGGCGGATCGACCGCCTTCTGGGACGCCGCCGCCTTCGGCATGATCGAACGGCGGAGCCAGCACCTGGCCTTCGGCGAGTTCTCGTCCAAGTTCGCCGCCGCCGTGGCCGGGGCACCCCACCTCGAGGCCCCTGAGGTGATCGAGTCGGAGCCCGGCAGCGCCCCCGACGCCAAGGGCCACCCCGGCGTCGACGCCTACGCCCTGACCCACAACGAGACTTCGACCGGCGTCACGGCGCCCGTCCGCCGGCCGGCCGACGCCGAGCCCGGCGCCCTCGTGCTGGTCGATGCCACGTCGGCCGCCGGCGGGGTGCGGGTCGATCCGGCCGAGTTCGACTGCTACTACTTCGCCCCCCAGAAGTGCTTCGCCTCCGACGGCGGGCTGTGGCTGGCGCTGTGCTCCCCGGCCGCCGTTGAGCGGGTCGATCGCCTGGCCGTCGGCGGGCGGTGGTCACCGCCGTCGCTCAGCCTCCCGCTGGCGATCGACAACTCGAGAGCCGACCAGACCTACAACACGCCGGCGCTGGCCACCCTCTTCCTGCTGGCCGACCAGATCGACTGGATCATGGCCCGGGGCGGGTTGGAGTGGGCCGCCGGCCGGTCCGACGCCTCCTCGGCGATCCTCTACCGCTGGGCCGAGCAGCACTCGCTGGCGTCACCGTTCGTGAGCGAACCCGGGCTGCGCAGCACCGTGACGGTCACGATCGACTTCGACCCGGTGGTGAGCGCCGACGCGGTGGCCAAGACCCTGCGCCAGAACGGCATCGTCGACACCGAGTCCTACCGCAAGCTCGGCCGCAATCAGCTCCGGATCGCCTGCTTCCCGGCCATCGACCCCGACGACATCGCCCAGCTCACCCGGGCCGTCGACTACGTGATCGACGCGCTGATCCCCTAGCCCTAAGTCGCTGGTCAGCGTTCGGCTCGTCGTTGCGAACCGGTCGTGGAGTTGTCACCTGGCGAACGTAGGTTCCCGGCCCGTGGAAGTGTCCGAAGCCGGGGAGTTGCGGTGAGCGTGAGCCGTCGCACCTTTCTGCGGGCCGGCGCCGTGGCCACCGGCGTCCTCGCCGCCGGCCCGCTCCGGGCACTTGAAGCGCTGGCCGGCACGACCTCGACCGTTGCCGAACCGGGCCCCGTCGAGGCCTTGGGCGCCGCCGCCGGCAATGCCGGCTATGGGCCGCTCAAGTGGGCCGGTCCCGAGCTCGACCTTCCCGACGGGTTCCGCTATATCCGTTTCTCGGCGGTCGGCGACAAGATGTCGAACGGGCGGCCCACGCCCGACTACCACGACGGGATGGCCGCCTACCCCGGGCCCGGGGGCACGATCCATCTCGTCCGCAACCACGAGGTCGAGGGCCAGGTCGGCGCCTTCGCCGGCCAGGCCTACGACGGCCTCGCCGGTGGGGGGACGGTCAACCTCGTCTTCGACCCCAAGCCGGAAAAGCTGGTGGCCAGCTATCCCTCCCTGGCCGGCACCGTCCGCAACTGCGCCGGCGGGGCCACGCCGTGGGGCTCGTGGATCTCCTGCGAGGAGACCACTCTCGGCCTCGACGCCGGCTACGACAGCCCTCACGGCTACTGCTTCGAGGTGCCGGCCGGAGCCGTCGGGCCCGTGAAGCCATTGCCCCTCAAGGCGATGGGCCGCTTCGTGCACGAGGCGGTGTGCGTCGACCCCGGCTCCGGCATCGTCTACGAGACGGAGGACCGGCCCACGGCCGGGTTCTACCGCTTCCTTCCCCGGACGAAGAGGGTGCTGGCCGCCGGCGGGAAGCTGCAGATGCTGGCCGTGGCGGGCCGGAACGGGTACGACACCCGCTCCGGGCAGCACCCCGGTGCATGGCTCCCGGTCAAGTGGGTCGACATTCCCGACCCCGACCCCCGCGACGCCGGGCGCAACCCGCTGGCGGTGTTCGAGCAGGGCCATTGGCGGGGCGGGGCCATCTTCGGCCGGCTCGAGGGCTGCTTCTGGCACGGCGGCGGCGCCTGGATCGTGTCCACCGACGGGGGCGACGCCGGGCTGGGCCAGATCTGGCGCTACGAACCCGGCGGCAGCCGGCTGAAGCTCGTCTATGAGTCGCAGTGGGCGGGCGCGCTGCGGGCCCCCGACAACGTGACCGTCTCGCCCCGGGGCGCCCTGCTCCTGTGCGAGGACGGCGCGGGCCACGACCATCTCCGGGGCCTGACCCCGGGCGGCCGCCCGTTCGACATGGCCTACAACCGCGGCTCCGACGGCGAGTTCGCCGGGGCCACCTGGAGCCCGGACGGGAAGTGGCTGTTCGTCAACATTCAGCGGCCGGCGGCGACGTACGCCATCACCGGCCCTTGGGGCCGAGGCCCCCTCTAGCCGAGGGCCGCGACCGGGCCAGGCGCTCCGTCAGGGAGCGGTCGAGCTGCTCCAGGCGCTTCACGGTCTCCCGGAGCGGCAGCAGGACCAGGCCGAGCAGACGGGGCTCGGGCTGCCGGCCGGGCTGGGGCTGCGGGCCCGACATCCCGACCGCGTCGGGCTGGCGGCCGAGCCCGGGGTCGGGGGCGGTGTCGGCCTGGCGGGCACGGCTGGAATCGCCGGCGGTGTCGGGCCGCGGACGGAGCTCACCGGGAGGGTCGGGCAGCGGGCCGAGATCGTCGGGGGCGGGGGCCGACTCCGGCCACCCCGGGGCGGCCGCCGGACGGTTGGCCGGCGTCGTCTGGATCCTGGGCGGCGGGGCGGGCTCCCGGGTGGACGTCGAGGCGGGGCGGCTGGGCGGACCGGCCGGCCCCTTGGCCGGCGCCGCCTTCGAAGCAGCCGCCTTGGTGGGAGGCGCCTTGCTCGGAGTCGCCGTGGTCGGAGTCGCTGTGGTCGGAGTCGCTGTGGTCGGGGTCGCCTTCGAGGCGGTCCCCTTCACGGGGGCGGCCTTGGGCCGGGGCGGCTTCCGGGCGTTCGTGGCCGACGGAGCCGTGGGATCCGTGCCCAGCCTGGCGGCGAAGGCGTCGAGATCGGGCTTGTCCTGTTCCTTGGCCGGGTGGTGGCCGGGCTGGTTGTCGACCGGGATCGGCCCGGTCTCACCCCCGCTCGGCGGTATCGGCTGTCCTTCCAGACCGGTTTCGACGTGGTCGGGGTCGAGGTCGGTCTTGCCGCTGCGGGCGAGTTCGGGTTGCTGGGGGCGTGCCATGACTTCGCGCTACCCGCTCTGCGCCGCCCCGAATCTTCCCGACTTCCCGTTCGGGCCGGGGCTCTCCCTACGATGCGGGGATGACCACGGAGACCTTGCCGGTGGCCAACCGCGCCCGTCTGGAGGCGCTCTTCCTCGGGGACGCCTACGTGGACGGGCTCGGCGCCGAACTCGTGGAGTGGGATGCCGGATGCGCGGTGTACCGCCTCGTCCTCCAGGCGCGGCACGAGAACTTCGTCGGGACGGTCCACGGCGGCGCGCTGTTCTCGCTCGCCGACGCCGCTCTCGGTGTCGCCTCGAACTCCTGGGGCCGGATCTGTATGGCGCTCACGGTGGAGATCCAGTACCTCACGGCGCCCCGGGTCGGCGACGTCCTCGTGGCCCGGGCCCGGGAACGCTCCCGGACGCGGCGGACGGCCGCCTACGCCATCGACGTGTCGTCCGAAGCCGACGGCACCCTGCGGGCCAGCTTCCAGGCCATGTGCTTCCGGACCGGCCGCTGGCACCTCGGGGAGGACGCCTGGCCCGAGGACTGGCGGGCGGCCCACTGACGTCGGTACCTCCGGGGTCAGTGGCCGGTGAAAGTGGGCTTGCGCTTTTCCTGGAAGGCCGTGATGCCCTCGCCGTAGTCGTGGGTACGGGCCGCCGCGCCCTGGGCCGCCGCCTCGGCGGCGAGGACGTCGGCCAGGGACAGGCCCTCGCCGGTGACCCGGGCCAGGATCGCCTTTGACGCCGCGAAGGCCGACGTAGGCCCGGCGGCGATGGTGGCCACCAGCGACCGGGCGGAGTCGAGGAGCGCTTCGTCGGAATGGACCTGGTTGGCGACACCCCACTCGACCGCCTCCCGTCCGCCGAGGAACCGCCCGGTGTAGAGTAGCTCCAGCGTTCGGTGCGGCCCGATGCGGGCGGTCAGGAACAGGTGGGCGCCCGAGTCGAGGACAGCGCCGATGGCTGCGAAGGGGCTGCCGATCTTCGCCCCTTCGGCCACCAGGAGCAGGTCGCAGGCGAGCGCCAGACCCAGGCCCAGGCCGAGAGCCGGGCCCTGCACGGCGGCCACGGTCGGATAGGGCAGGCTGGAGAGGCGGGCGATCAGCGGGTTGAGCTCTTGGACGATCGCTTCGGCGTCCTCGGTCAGGGGCTCGGCGTCGCTCAGGTCCCGCCCGGCGCAGAAGCCCTTCCCCTCGCCCCGCAGCAGCAGCGCCCGGGGCGGGTTCTTCTCCAGCTCGTCGAGGGCGGCGGCGAAGGCCGCCGCCGCCGCCCGGTCGAGGGCGTTGCGCCGCTCGGGCCGGTTGAGGACGAGCTCGGCGACGCCGCCGTCGCGCTCCAACAGGATCGGGTCACTCACTGCTGGGCTCCTTCCCTGGTGGCCACCATCGTGAGGACGTCGTAGGCGGCGACGACGGCGCCGTCCTGGTTCACGACCTGCGTCTCCCAGCGGACCTCGCCGTAGCCCGCACCGCGGCGGGGGGTCTTCTCCTTGCAGGTGAACACGACGTGGATCGCGTCGCCCGGTCGGACCGGGGTGGTGAACCGGAGCCGGTCGATGCCGTAGTTGGCCAGCACCGGCCCCGGTTCGGGCCACACGAACAGGCCGGCGGCGGCCGCGATCACGAAGTAGCCGTGGGCCACCCGTCCGCCGAAGATCGGGCTCTTGGCCGCCGCCTCCTCGTCGGTGTGGGCGTAGAAGTGGTCGCCGGTCAGATCGGCGAAGCGCTCGATGTCCTCGACGGTGATGGTGCGCGACTCCGTAACCAGCGTGTCGCCCAGGGCCAGGTCCTCGAAGTGCTTCGTGAACGGGTGGGCGCCGCCCTCGACCCGGGTGGCGCCGGGCAGGAACGTGCCGGTGAGGGCCGACAGCATGTCGGGCGAACCCTGGACCGCCACCCGCTGGAGGTGGTGGTGCACCGATCGAAGGCCGCCCAGCTCCTCGCCGCCGCCGGCCCGCCCCGGGCCGCCGTGCACGAGCTGGGGCATGGGGGAGCCGTGGCCGGTCTGGCTCTTCCCGCAGCGCTCGTCGACCAGCAACACCCGGCCATGGTGTGGCGCCAAGCCCTGGGCCAGCTGACCGGCCTCGGCGGCGTCGGGCGTGAACACCGACACGACGAGGCTTCCCTTCCCGAGCCGGGCGAGGTCGATGGCCTCCTCGACGCCGCCGTAGGGCAGCACCGTGCACACCGGGCCGAACGGCTCGATGTCGTGCGGCGCGGGCAGCGAGGCGTCGCGGGCCACCAGGACCGTGGGCGCGAGGAAGGCGCCGTGGCCGGCTTCGGCGCCGACCGGGTCGAACTTCCCGTCGGGCCCGCCGACGGCCACCTCCGCTCCCTCGGCCAGCGTGGACAGCGCCCGTTCGACCTCGTCGCGCTGCTCCAGGCTGACGAGGGGGCCCATGCGGACCTCCTCCCGGCGGGGGTCGCCGATGACGACCTTGGCCAGCCGGTCGGCCAGCGCCGCCACCACGTCGTCGACCAGGCCCGCCGGCACCAGCGCCCGGCGGATGGCGGTGCAGCGCTGCCCCGCCTTGGTCGTCATCTCCCGGGCGACCTCTTTCACGTAGAGGTCGAACTCGGCCGTCCCGGGCACCGCCGCCGGGCCGAGCACCGAGGCGTTGAGCGAGTCGGCCTCGGCCGTGAAGCGCACCGACTGGGCCAGCACCTGCGGGTGGGAGCGCAGCTTGGTGGCGGTGGCGGCCGAACCGGTGAAGAACACCGAGTCCTGCCCGGTGAGGTTGTCGAAGGCGTCGCCGAGGCTGCCGCAGACCAACTGCACCGCTCCCTCGGGCAGGGCGCCGGACTCGACCATGAGCCGCACCGCCGCCTCGGCGACGTAGGCCGTGGGGGTGGCCGGCTTCACCAGGACCGGCACCCCCGCCAGCAGCGCCGGGGCGACCTTCTCCAGCATCCCCCACACCGGGAAGTTGAAGGCGTTGATGAGGACGGCGACGCCCTCCCGGGGCACGAGGAGGTGCAGGCCCAGGAAGGTGCCGTCCTTGGCCAGCACCTCGGCGTCGCCGTCGCGCAGGAAGTGGGCGTCGGGCAGCTCTTTGCGCCCCTTGGAGGAGTAGACCGACAACACGCCCGTCCCGCCCTCGATGTCGAGCCAGGCGTCGGAGCGGGTGGCGCCGGCCGCGGTCGACAGCCCGTAGAGGGCCTCCTTGTGGTCGGTCAGGTAACCGGCCAGCGCCTTCAGGATCCCGGCCCGCTGCCCGAACGTGAGACGCCGCAGCGCCGGGCCACCCACCGCCCGGGCATGGGCCAGGGCGCCGGCGACGTCGATGCCGTCGCTGCCCACCCGGGCGACGGGCTCGCCGGTGGTGGCGTCATGGACCTCGACGCCCCCGCCCGACGGCGTGTGCCACTGGCCGGCGACGTAGCTCTGCAGGACCCGCATGGCGACCTCCCCCTCGGCGCGCCCCCGTCGGAGCGTTGACGGGCCCGTTCTACGTCGCCGGGAGGGGGGGTTGTCAATTTTCTCCGACCGCTTGGTCGGTGAATCGGGTCAGCGGTGGGTCGCCTGGCCGAGGAGGACGCCGTGGTCGGAGTACTTCGACCCCTGCGGCCCGCCCGACGGGTTGGAGAAGTGGCCCCGGTCGAAGAGGACGTAGTCGATCTTCCCGCCCCGGGTCGACGCCTTCTGCGGGTCGACGTCGAAGAAGTGCCCGCCCTGCCCGGAGTCGAGCAGGGCCCGCATCCCGCCCGGGTCGGTGTTGAAGTCACCCCCGACGATGACGCCGCTGTGGGCCGCCTCGCCGTTGAGGGCCCGGGCGGCGGCCGCCACCTGACGCGCCTTCAGCGGGTTGCCCGTGACGGTGTGGAGGACGCAGGCCAGGAGCGGCCCCCCACCCGCCGCCGTGCGGACGCAGAGAACGGCCCGGTGCTCGCCCCCCGGCCCCGACGGGTTCGGGAGCCCCAGCACCTTCTGGCCGCTGGTGGCGCCGGCGGTGAAGACGGCGTCGCCGAACTGGGCGCCGCCCGGGCCGCAGCCGGGCTCGTCGCGCTGGGAGCGGAAAGCGCCGCTCATCTTCCAGGGGCCACCGCCGAGGAGCGCCTTCAGCCGGTTGAACTGGGCCACGCAGACCTCGTTCAGGGTGAGGACGGCGGGCTGGAAGCCGGCGACCCGACCCCCGACGTCGTCGACGACGTCGTTGCCGGCGCCGGCCTTGTCCACCGCGCCGTGGTTGCACATGGCCCCGCACATGTTGAACTGCATGACCCGGACGGGCCCGGCGGCGGCGGCCGGCGCGGCGGCGGTGACGAGTGCCGCGGCGGCGAGGAACAGCGCCGCGCCGGCGGCCA
>JAUZEX010000804.1 GCA_030838815.1 Actinomycetota bacterium | reverse complement strand
GTGGCAGCTCGAACGGTTCGGCGCCGACCAGCGGGCCTTCGTCCGCGCCACGTACCGGGGCCAGTTGGCGGCCATGCTCGACGACGTGACGGCCTGGCAGCACGGCAACTGGGGCGCCCAGCGGATCATCGAGGGGAACTCGCTCGACGTGCTGGGCCAGCTCGAGCGGCGTTCCTTCGACTCGGTGCTGTTCTCACCGCCGTACGCCAACCGGTTCGACTACTTCGAGTCGCAGAAGGTGGAGCTGTGGTTCGGCGGGTTCGTCGACAGCTACGACGAGTTGACCGCCCTCCGCAAACGGTCGCTGCGTTCCCACCTCGGCGCGGCCCTGGACCGGCCCGTCGACGACCGTCCCGAGCTCGAGGCCCTGATCGGGATGATCGACCCCGACTGCTACGCCGCCCGCCAGCGGGTGCCGGCCCTCGTCCGGGGCTACTTCAGCGACATGGCCGCCGTCCTGCGGCACTGCCGGCGGGTCCTCGTCCCGGGCGGCCGGTGCTGCGTCGTGGTCGGCAACTCCGCCTACGGCGGTGTCATCATCCCCACCGACTCGCTCGTCGCCCGGCTCGGCCTCGAGGCCGGGTTCGGCCGGGCGTCGGTGGTGCCCGTCCGCCATCTGACCGTCGCCCCGCAGCAGCGCCGGGCGTTGCAGGGCCGGGAAACGTGGATGCGGGAGAGCATCGTGATCCTCGCATGACGGGGCGGAGGCCGGCCGCCATCGACACCGTCCGCTTCGACGAGGTCGAGGCCTTCCCGCCGCTGGCCGAGATCGAACACGGCCAGCTCTTCGCCCTCAGCCTGTCGACCAGCACGACGGGCTTCACCCATGGCCTGCACCGCTTCGCGGCCAAGTTCGTCCCCCAGGTGCCGGCCTGGGCGCTCGACACGTTCGGCTCCCGGACGACCCTGCCCCGGGGGAGGCAGGTGAAGCCCCCGAGCGTGGTGCTCGACCCGTTCCTGGGCTCGGGCACGACGCTGGTGGAGGCGGTCCAGCGGGGCGGCACCAGCATCGGCGTCGACGTCGACCCGCTGGCCCGCTTCATCGCCCGGGCCAAGGTGACGGCCGTCGACCACGACCGGATCGCGGCGCTGGCCGGCGAGCTCGGCGCCCGCTGGCGCGCCCCGTCCGCCACCCTGGAGCGGCCGATGCCCGACGTCGCCCGCTTCGGCCACTGGTTCGGGCCGGTCCAGTGGGGCTGGGTGCAGTCGCTGCGGGACACGATCCTGGCCCTCGACTGCACCGACGACGAACGGGCCTTCCTCCTCGTCGTGTTCAGCTCCACGCTGCGGTGGGTGTCGAACGCCGACGACCAGTCCCAGAAGACCTACGTGTCCGGCACCCTGCCCAAGACCCCCCCGGCCGTGCCGGCCACCTTCGACCGGTTCCTGCGCCGGGCCGTCGGTGGCCTCGCCGATCTCAACCGCAAGCGCCACAGCGAATCCGTGGCGGTCATCCCCGACGACGCCGACGCCACCCGGCTCGGGCTCGGGCCGGAAACCGTCGATCTCGCCGTCACCTCGCCGCCGTACCTCGACTCGGTCGACTACCCCTACAACATGATGCTGGAGTACTTCTGGCTCGGCCCGCTGCTCGGCGTCCCCGACCGGAAGAGCTTCAACGCCCTGCGGCGCCGGCCGATCGGGGCCAAGAACCCGTTGCCGCGGCTGGGCCTGCCACCGAGCTTGGCCGGCTCTGTGACCCTCGACGCCATGCCCCCGGCCCGGCGGGCGGCGGCCGCGACCTACTTCACCCTGATGGAGCACCACTTCTCCGAGGCGGCCCGGGTGCTCCGCCCCGGCGCCCGCTACGCCTTCGTCGTCGGCAACAGCCAGACCCTCGTCGACATGGTGCCGCTCCACGACGCGCTGGTCGGCCTCGCCGCCGCCGCCGGCCTCACCCTGGAGCGGGCCTTCGGCTACCGGATCCGGCGCCACTACATGAAGTTTCCCCGCAACGGGCGGGGCGGCATCATCCTCATCGACTGGGTGCTCGTCTTCCGGAAGGGACCGGCGGCCGGGTCCCCCGGGGCGCTACCCCGGCACTGGGTCACGCTGGCCCCGGGCGCCGTCGCCCACTGAGTGCGCCGTCGGCCCCGCCCGTCAGAGGGTGCGGCGGATGCGGGTCAGGACGCCGTGGAGGGGGGCGAGGCTCAAGGGTCGGCTCACGACCTCCACCACGCCGGCCTGGAGCAGGGCGATGCGGCGGCTCAGGTCGAGATCGGCGGAGATCACGACCACCGCCGGGCGGCGCCGGGTCGGCTGCGTGGGCGTGGCGGCGAGGAGGAACTCGGTGACCTCGAGCACATCGAAGCCCGGCGTCTGGTCGTCGACGATGACGACGTCGAACGCTTCGGAGGCGAGAGCCACCAGGGCCTGCCGGGTGTCCCACGCCTCCTCGGGCCGGTGGCCGAGGACGGACAGCTCCACGCACGTCAGGTCCCGGCGGTCGTCGTCACGGTCGACGACGAGGACGCGGAAGCGGCGCACGCCGGCCCGCACGGGCCGTTTCTGCGTCGGCCTGGCAAACCCTGGATGGTCGGCTCGGGGGTGTCGATACATGCCCGGTCGCTTCTCGGTCCCGGTGTCCGATCCCTCCCCCTTAAGGGGGATTTAGGACGCTCGCTCGAGCGACTTGCGCACCTTGAGCTACTGCCCCCCGTCGGACAGGGGCCGCAGCTCGTCGGACACCAGGCGCACGACCAGGTCGTCGAGGGCGAGGACGGCGTAGTCGGA
>JAUZEX010000803.1 GCA_030838815.1 Actinomycetota bacterium | reverse complement strand
TCGTCCGGGAGCCGGGCAAGATCGGCGTCGAGACCGTCGACCGGCCGGAGCCGGGCCCCGACCAGGTGCTGGTCAAGGTGGCCGCCACCGGCGTGTGCCACACCGACCTCACCGCCCTGCGGGGCCTCGTCCCCCTCCCCCTTCCGCTGGTGCTCGGCCACGAGGGCGCCGGAGTGGTCGAGGCGGTCGGGTCGGGCGTCACCGGGCTCGAGCCCGGCGACCACGTCGTCCTGTCGATCACCTACGGCTGCGGCCGGTGCCGCCAGTGCCAGAAGGGCGCGTACGGCCTGTGCGAGGTCGGCGCCCCGGTGGCCCTCGGCGGCGTCCTGCCCGACGGTGCCTCCCGCCTGGCCAAGGACGGCGAGCGCCTGCACCACTTCCTGTTCCAGTCGAGCTTCGCCGAGTACGCCGTCGTGCCGGCGGCCTGCGCGGTGAAGATCCGGAAGGACGCGCCGCTCGACGTCGTCTGCCTGCTCGGCTGCGGCGCCATCACCGGCTACGGCGCCGTGATCCGCCGGGCCAAGGTGGCGCCGGGTGACAGCGTGCTCATCATCGGCGCCGGCGGTGTCGGCCTGGCCGCCGTCATGGCCGCCCGCCTGGCCGGGGCCAACCCCATCATCGTGAGCGACGTCAACGACGACGCCCTGGCCCTGGCCAAAGAGGTGGGCGCCACCCACACCGTCAACGTCAGCACCGGAAAGACCGCGGTGGGCGAGACCCAGCGCCTGACCGGCAGCGGCGTCGACTTCGCCTTCGACGCCGTGGGGACCTCGGCCACCATCGACGAGGCGTTCCAGTCGCTGTGCAACGGCGGCGAGGCGGTGGCCATCGGGCTGGCCGACTTCGCCGCCACCGCCAGCGTCCCCGTCTTCAACCTCATCTACGAGAAGCGCCTCACCGGCACCAACAACGGGTCGATCCGGCCCCACGTCGACATCCCGGCCGCCGTCGACCTGTTCATGGAGGGCCGCCTCCCGCTCGACCGGCTCATCACCCGCCGCTACGACCTCGACCAGGTCGACACGGCGCTGGCCGACATGGACGGCGGCTCCGGCCGCGGCGTCATCGTCTTCTAGAACCATAAGGAGAAGCGCACCAGTGTCCGACGTCCAATGCGTGATCGGCGGCAAGCTCGTCTCCGGCGACCGTCGGGGTGAGGTCCGCAACCCGGCCGACAGGGCCGAGGTCGTCGGGACCTTCCCGATGCTCGGTGCCGCCGACGTCGACGCCGCCGTCGCCGCGGCCAGTGCCGCGCTGCCCGGTTGGGCGGCGATCCCGGCCGTCGACCGGGCCCGGCTCCTGGTCGAGGCCGGGCCCGTCCTCATGGGTCTCGACCTCATCCCCTCCCTGGTACGGGAGCAGGGAAAGGTCTACTGGGAGGCCTTCGCCGAGGTCGCCTTCTACGACATGGCCATCAACCTCTACCAGCCGATGGCCGAGGCCCTCGACGCCGGGGAGCGGCTGGTCGACGACGAGTCGGGCCGTATCCGTCTGACCCGCCGCCCGGTCGGCGTCGTGGCCGCCTTCACCGCCTGGAACTGGCCGTTCGCCCTCTCCGCCGGGAAGGTCGTTCCGGCGCTGATCGCCGGGAACACCGTCGTCCTCAAGCCGTCGCCGGTCGACCCGCTCTCGACGTTGCGGGCCATGGCGGCGCTGGCCGAGTTCCTCCCGCCCGGCGTCGTCAACGTGGTCACCGGCGACGACGAGACGGTCAGCGCCCCCCTCATGGCCCACCCGCTCGTCCGCATGACGACCTTCACCGGCGGGACGGGCGCCGGCCGCTACGCCGCCGAGGCCGCCGCCCCCTCGTTCAAGCGGACGGTGCTGGAGCTGGGCGGGAACGACGCCGCGCTGGTGCTCGACGACGCCGTGATCGACAGGACGCTGTGCCAGCGACTGGCCCAGGCCGCCTTCGTCACCAGCGGGCAGGTGTGCATCGCCCTCAAGCGGGTCTACGCCCCGGCGCATCGGGTGGCCGAACTGGCCGAGGGGATGGCCGCCGTCCTCGACGAGACCTGCGTCGTCGGCAACGGCCTCGACGGCGGCATCACTATGGGGCCCGTCACCACCGAACGGCAGCGGGACCGCGTCGCGGGGCTCATCGCCGCCGCCACCGAGGCCGGCGGCACGGTCCGGGCCTGCGGCCGCCTCGCCGCCGACCCTGACGCCGGCTACTTCCTGCAGCCCCACCTGGTGACCGGCGTCGACGAGAAGCATCCCGTCGTGGCCGAGGAGCAGTTCGGCCCGGTGCTCCCCATCCAGCCCTACGACACGCTCGACGAAGGCATCAACCTCGTGAACAACACCGACTGCGGCCTCACCGCCTCGGTGTGGACGGCCGATGAGGCCCGGGGCTTTGAGGTGGCCGAGCGACTCGAGGCCGGCGCCGCCTTCGTCAACATCCACGGCCTGTTCGCCGTCAACCCGTTGGCGCCCATGGGCGGGATCAAGGCCAGCGGCCTCGGCCGGGAGTACGGGCTCCTCGGCCTGCAGGCCTACA
The DNA here is from genome assembly GCA_030838815.1 of Actinomycetota bacterium. Taxonomy (GTDB): domain Bacteria; phylum Actinomycetota; class Acidimicrobiia; order IMCC26256; family BP-133; genus BP-133. The sequence goes on along the minus strand of JAUZEX010000803.1, from coordinate 508 downwards.
CGGAGCCCAAAGTGCTCTCCAACTGGAAATCCCCTATGGCCTGAGAAGGAGAGCACACGCGATGGGTGACATCCTGGCCCTCGGGCTGACGCACTACCCGCCGATCATGGGCCCCGACGAGGACATGGACTGGGTGCTCCGCTGGACGCTGGACGACCCCGACATCCCCGCCCGGCTCAAGGAGCCCGCCGCCTGGCCGGAGCCGATGCGGGCCGAGTGGGGCAGCGACGACGGGCGCGCCGGCGCCGCCGCCCACCGGGCCGCATTGGTCGACGGGTTCCGCCGGGTACGGGCCGCTCTCGACGAGTTCGACCCTGATCTTGTCCTGTTCTGGGGCGACGACCAGTACGAGAACTTCACCGAGGACTGCATCCCGCCCTTCGCCCTCCTGGCCTACGACGAGATCGAGGGCCGCCCGTGGGCCAAACCCGGCCGACAGAAGAACATCTGGGGTGAGGCCCCCGAAACGACGTTCCGATACCGGGGAGCGGGGGAGGCCGGCCGGTGG
>JAUZEX010000791.1 GCA_030838815.1 Actinomycetota bacterium | reverse complement strand
CCCCGGTGCCGTCAGAGTCGTCGGCGTCGACGTCGATACCGGCGTCGTGCAGTAGCTCCATCAGGCTCGCTCCACTCCCTCGGCGACCATCGGCGGGGGCCGCGGCAGCTGTGGTGCCACCATTCTGGCGCCGCGCCCGGCCCCGGACGCGACCCGGTTCGAGAAGTGGACGGCGCAGCCCTGTCCCTCATGACGCCGCTCCCGCTCCCGGAATCGGGCGAAACAGCCGCGAAGACGCTGCCCGGCTCGCCCGGGCCTACTCCTCGTAGCGGCCGCCGAGGTACCGGGCCAGGAACTTCTCGGCCACCTGGAAGAACTTCATGCGGTTCTCGGGCTTGGCGAAGCCGTGGCCCTCGTCGCCGAAGAGCAGGTAGACGTGGTCGATCCCCTTGTCCTTCATGGCGCCCACGATCTGCTCCGACTCGGCCTGCTTGACCCGGGGGTCGTTGGCGCCCTGGGCGACCAGGATGGGGATCTTGATCTCGTCGACCTTCGACAGGGGTGACCGCGCCCAGAGGAGGTCGGCCTCGGTCTCGGGGTTGCCGACCCGCTCGTGGAACTGGGCCACGATCGGGGCCCAGTAGGGCGGGATCGACTCGATCAGGGTCTGGAGGTTGGACGGGCCGACGACATCGACAGCGCAACAGAACACGTCGGGCGTGAAGGTCGCCCCGACCAGGGCGGCGTAGCCGCCGTAGGACCCGCCGGAGATCGCCACCCGCTCCCGGTCGACCCAGCCCTGCCCGACGACGTACTCGACAGCGTCGATGAGGTCGTCGTGCATGGCCGCCGCCCACTGCTTGTTGCCGGCGTTGACGAACTCCTTGCCGTAGCCCGTCGAACCCCGGAAGTTGACCTGGACGGCCACGTAGCCCCGGTTGGCCAGCCACTGGGCCTCGGCGTTGAGGCCCCAGCTGTCCCGGGCCCACGGCCCGCCGTGGACCATCAGCACGGCCGGGAGCGCCCGCCGCTCGACGCCGGGCGGGAACGTCAGGTAGCCGTGGATCGTGAGGCCGTCCCGGGCGGTGAAGGAGAACGGCTCCATCTTCGACAGCGTGTAGTCCGACAGGGCGGGCTGGTGGTGGAAGAGGAACGTCGCCTCCTTGGCCTCCCGGTCCCAGGCGTAGTAGGCGACCGGCCCGTCGTCGACGGTGAAGGCGACGAGCCAGGTGCGGTCGGCGTGGTCCCGCCCGCGGAAGGTGACGTCGCCGGGCTGGATCGTACGGATGGCCTCCATGTCGTCGGCGATGGACGGGTCGAGCACGACGTGCTCGACCCGGGCCTTGGTGTACGACACCATCTGGACCTCTCTGGTGTCGGGGTTCGTCATGACCCCGCTCACGTCGTACTGCGGGTCTTCGGCCAGGACGGTGGCCACGCCGGAGACGAGGTCGATCCGCAGGAGGCGGCTGGCGTTGGCATCGACCGACGACAGCAGGTAGAGGCTGTTCCCGTCGGCGGTGAACCCGATCGGGGCCGTCCCGAGGGCGTCGTCGGAGTCGACCTCGAGGAACACCTCCCACTGCTCGGCGGAGGCGCCGGGGCGCCGTCCGACGAGGTTCATGCCGCCGTCGGGGCGGGGCTGAAGGCCGGCCCGGACCCGCATCTCGCCGTCGGACACCAACCCCACGATGCCGGGGTTCTGGAGCACCATCTCCAGCTCTCCGGTCTCGAGGTCGAGGTGGTAGACGTCGTGGAGCTGGGGGTTGTCCTTGTTGAGGCCGACCAGGAGCTCGGTCGGGAAGGCCTTCTCCTCGGCGATCAGCTGGGCCTGGACGTTCTCGAACGGCGTGAGGTCGCGCGTCGTGCCGGTGGCCAGCTCGGTGTCGTAGAGGCGCCAGTTCTCGTCGCCGCCGGCGTCCTGGACAAAGAGAATGCGGGCGTTGTCCTGGCCCCAGAAGAAGGCCCGGATGCCCCGATCGGTGTCGTTGGTCACCGGCTTGAACGTGTCCTCGGCGGCGCCGATCTCGCCCACCCAGACGTTGAGCACCCCGTTGACGGGGGCGATGTAGGCGAGGCGCTTCCCGTCGGGGGAGATGCGGGGCTGGACCTTCTCGGGGTTCCCGAAGAGGACCTCACGGGGGACGAGGGGGGCAGACTCGGATCGGTTCGGGTCGGCAGTCATGGTTCTCGTCCTACCACGCCGCCGGTGGCCTCCACGACGAGGTCGAGCACGGCCCGCAGGTCGCCGGTGGCGGCCCAGACCCGGCGCTGGCGATCGGCGGCCGTGCCGTCGGAGAGGGTCCGCCCGACGAGGCCCGACACCTCGTCCCAGTCGCCGAGGTCCTCCAGGGCGGGCCGGAGCCGCCCCAGCAGCCGGCCGATGAGCTCCCGGGCCGGTGCCGCCGTCGCCGCCTCGACGTCGACGAGGTCGCCGCTGATGCCGTAGCGGGCCGCCCGCCACGTGGCCGCCCGGAGGAGCTCGGGCCGTACGGGGGGCGGCCCGTGGGCGCCGTGGCGCTCGGCCTCCCGGGCGGCAGTCACGGCCAGCCCCCGGACGAGCCCGGCGATCATGACCGTGTCGTCCACAGTCATCCCGACGTCGGCCACCCGGAACTCGACGGTGGGGAACTTGGCCGACGGCCGCACGTCCCAGTAGATCCGGGCGTGGTCGTCGATGGCGCCGGTGGCGAACAGTGCCTCGACGACCGCCTCGTACTCGGCCCGGTCGGCGAACGGCGCCGGCGTCCCGGCCATCGGCCAGCGTCGCCACAGCTCGGTCCGGTAGCTGGCGTAACCGGTGTCGCGCCCGCTCCAGAACGGCGAGTTGGCCGCCAGCGCCACGATCGGCGACAGCCACGGCCCGACCCGGTTGACGACGGCGATGGCCAATTCGGGGTCGTCGATCCCGACGTGGACGTGGGCGCCGCAGATCACCTGCTCCCGGGCCAGCTGCTGGTACTCCCGTTCCACGACCTCGTACTCCGGGTTCACGACGGGGTCGTCCCGCCAGGACGAGAACGGGTGGGTGCCGCTGGCCGCCAGGCGGCAGCCCGCCGCGGCCACGGTCTCGGCCAGCACCGTCCGGAGCCGGGTGACGGCCTCCCGCACGTCGCCGAGGGTCTCCTCCACCGGGGTGTTGATCTCCAGCTGCGACGGGTGCAGCTCGGGGTGGACGTCCTCGCCCAGCCGCTCCCGGGCGGCGGGGAGCAGCGCCGGCCCGTCGGGCCGCAGCGTCCCGGTGGCGGCGTCGACGACGAGGAACTCCTCCTCGACCCCGATCGTGAACCCGTCCGTTCCCATGTGGGGCACTCCCTACCCCGGGAGGCCGGGCGGGTAGCGTGGCGGGCGTGACGACCGTCAGCCTCGCGGAGCGGCTCGGGTACGCCCCCGATGCCCGGCTGGTCATCCTCAACGCCGACGAGCTCGGGCTGACCCGGGCGTCGAATGTGGCGGTGTACGACGCCCTCCGCCACGGCGAGGCCACCAGCGCCTCTCTCATGGTCCCCGCGCCCTGGGCCCGCGACGCCGCCGCCGGCTACCGGGGCGAGGACGTCGGCGTTCACCTGACCCTCAACGCCGAGTGGGAGACCTACCGGTGGGGCCCCATCAGCCACTCCCCTTCCCTGCGGGACGGCGACGGCGGCTTCCCCCGCACCATCGAGGACCTGTGGGACCACGGCGACTCCGAGGAGGTCCGCAAGGAGGGCCGGGCCCAGATCGAACGGGCCATCTACTGGGGCTTCGACGTCAGCCACCTCGACAGCCACATCGGCGCCCTGCTCGGCCGGCCCGAGTTCTTCGACGTCTACCTCGAGCTGGCCCTCGACTTCGGGCTGCCCTTCCGGCTGCCGGGCGAGGCCACCCAGCGCCTCGTCGGCTTCCCGTTCCGCAAGCTGGCCGCCGAGGAAGGTGCGATCTTCCCCGATCACCTCGTGACGGTGCCCCGGGAGGGGACGGGCCGGGTCGGCGCCCGCCGGGCGGTCGAGCGGGCCTTCTTCGACCTTGCGCCGGGCGTGACCGAGATCCAGACCCACCCCGCGATCGACACCGACGAGCTGCGGGCCGCCTGCCCCGACTGGGCCGGCCGGGTGGAGGACCACGCCTACCTCCGCCACGACCCCTCGCTCCCCGACCTCGTCGAACGGGCCGGGGCGGTACGGATCGGCTACCGCGACCTGCGGGACCTGCAACGAGCGGGCTAGCCGAGGGGCGGCAAGCAGTTCGGGGGGTCCTCGGGGGGCGGAGCCCCCCGAGTGCGCTAGTACTCGGTGATCTCCCGGATCTGCTCCTGGAGGGCCCGGTACTCCGGCGAGTTGGTGAGCGGCAGCAGCGACATGAGCTTGGCCATGTTGCCGGTGACCTTCATCCGGCCCTGCATGAAGGCGGCGTTGGGGTCGAGCTCGCCCGTCTGCACCTTCTTGGCGTCGTCGTAGGTCATGGTCAGCGTGAAGTCCCCGTCGGCGACCTCGCCCAGCTGCGACTCGAGCAGCTTCCCGTCCTCCAGGACCCAGTAGTACTTGACGTCGCCGTCGGGGCCACCGGTGACGGCGTACTGCATCTTGGCCGTCGCTCCGGGGCGGACGGGCTGGTCCTCGGCCAGCTTGCGGCCCTCGTCCAACCATTCCTGGGACAGGTACTTCGCCATTGGGCTCACCTCGGTCTCTCGGAGAACGGCGGCGCAGTCTAGCCAGCCGCCCGACGCACGGATGCCCCGCTCCGGAGCCCCGAGAACAGATCGTCCTCATAGCCGCCGTCGGGGGTGGCGTCGTCGACGAGGGACCGGGCCAGGAGGTACTCCTCCCAGGGAAAGACCTCCCGCACGATCTCCTCCGGCAGGCGCATCCAGAACCCCTCGGGGTCGACCTGGGTGCGGTGGGCGAGGAGCGCGGCCCGGCGCTGGTCGAGGAAGTCGCCGACGTCGATGCGGGTCGTCATCGGGCGGTCGGGGGTCTCCGGATCCCATTTGGACAGCCAGTCGGCGTAGGGACTCTCCTCGCCCCGGGCCACGAAGGCGTCGTGCAGTGCCTGGAGCCGGAACCTCGTCCACCCGGTGTAGTACAGCTTCAGCGGCTGGAACGGCGGCCCGGCGTCAGGGAAGCGTTCCGGGTCGCCGGCGGCGTCGAAGGCCGCCACCGAGATGTCGTGGGTGCGGATGTGGTCGGGATGGGGGTAGCCACGGTGGTCGTCGCCGTAGGTGATGATCACCTGGGGCCGCTCGGCCCGCACGATCCGCACCAGCCTCTCCACCGCGTCGTCGAGGGGCGCCTGGGCGAACGACTCCGGATGGGCGTTGGCCTCGGTCCCGGCCATGCCGGAGTCGCGGTAGCCCAGCATGTGCGTCGAGCCGTAGCCCAGGATCCGGACCGATTCGGCCAGCTCGGCGAGGCGCACGGCCCGGAGGTCGGCCCGCACCTCGGGAGTGTCGGCGGCGGGATTCAGGATGTCGCCCTCGGCGCCGTCGGTGCAGGTCACCAGAACCGTGTGCACACCCTCGGCGGCATAGCGGACGTTGGTCCCAGCGCCCTTCGACGCCTCGTCGTCGGGGTGGGCGTGGACCTGCAGGAGGCAGAGCCGGTCATCGCTCATGGATTAGGGAACCTACCCGGCGCAGGCGTCATTCCCGCTTCCTCTAACGTCGCAGCGTGATCCGGGTGCGGCGTTACCACGAGTCGGGGGCGGTCGACGAGGAACTCGACCCCGCCGACGTCTCCGGCTGCCTGGAGCGCAGCGACGCCCTGCTGTGGGTCGACGTGGAGGATCCCACTCCCGACGACATCGTCTGCCTGACCGAGGAGTTCGGCGTGCACCACCTCGCCGAGGAGGACCTCACCGAGGCCAATCCGCGGCCCCGCCTGTCCCGGTTCGACAACCACCTCCTCCTCTCCGTGCGGGACTGCATCTTCGAGGAGCACGGGATCTCGTCCCGGGAGGTCGACCTGCTCTTCGGCGACGGCTGGCTCATCAGCCTCCGCCGCCCCGGCGAGAAGGGCGAGCCCCCGATGCCGGTCAAGACCGTGATCGAACGGTTCGAGCGCACGCGCCAAGAGGACGGCGTCACGGACGAGGGGTTCCTCCTCTACGTCTTCCTCGACGTGATCGTCGACCGGTTCTTCGACATCTCCGACGCCGTGGAGGACCGGCTCGAGGCCATCGAGGACGACATCTTCTTCGACCCCGCCGAGGGTCGCCGCCGCCGGTCCGGTTCCGTTGGGGTGCCGGCCGACGTCCCCGCCGACCGGTGGATCACCGAGCGCCTGTACCGCCTCCGCCACGACCTGATCGGCTACCGGCGGATGGTGAGCCCCCTGCGCGAGGCACTCAACCCGTTGCTGCGCAAGGAAGTCGACTTCATCGGCGACGACGCCGTCGTCCACCTGCGCGACGTCTACGACCACGTCCTCCGAGCCGTCGAGCTCTCGGAGGCCCATCGCGACCTGCTCACCGGCGCGCTCGACGCCCACCTGGCGCTGGTGTCCAACCGCATGAACCTGGTCATGAAGAAGGCCACGTCGTGGGGCGCGATCCTGGTCTGCGCCACGTTCGTGGCCGGTGTGTACGGCATGAACTTCAAGGACATGCCCGAGCTCGACTGGCGCTTCGGCTACCCCATGGCGCTGGGCATCATGGGGCTGATCTCGCTCCTCCTCTACGTCACCTTCAAGAGGCGGGACTGGCTGTAGCTCCGACCGGGACGAGTTCGGTCTCCCCGGTCTCCTCGTCGTCGACGAGACGGAACCCACACAGCTCAGCCAGGCGGGCGTAGCCCTCGGGAGGGCCGGCGGCGATGAGGGCGTCGCCGCCCTCGAGGCGGGCCCGGCCCCGCGGCCGGTAGAGGTAGCGCCCGCCCCGGCGGATGGCCAGCAGGTAGAAGCCCGTCTCCAGCTCCAGGTTGGCCTCGGCCAGGGTCTTGCCGTCGAGCGGCGAGCCCGGCGCCACCGGCACCCGGACGATGATCTCGTCGCTCTCCCCGAAGGCGTAGGCCAGCACGGGGTGGATCTCCTCCCCCATCTCCACCAGCCACACCATGGCCTGGGCGGCGTCGCCGATCTCCTCCGCCGCCTGGCCGAGGTGGAGCAGCCCTCGCAGGGCGGACGGGTCGAGCGTGTCGGCCGCGCTGCGCAGCACCCACACCTCGAGCCGCTCCTTCATCTCGTCGAGCCGGTCCTCCAGGTGGTTCACCTCGGCGGCGAGGCCCTGGTCGTTGAACAGGACGGCGGAGTAGGCCAGGCCGACCGCCACCTCGGAGATGTTCTTCATCTCCACGAGGACGTCGACGGCCCGGTCGAGGTCGGTGATGGCGGTGTCCTCCTCCAGCATCCCCGCCCGCCACTCCGGGGCGCCGGCCAGGTCCCGCAGTTCGACGATGCCGCCGCCCGGACCGCGGGTGATGAGGACGTCGTTGGGCAGGAGGACCTCGTCGCCGTCGGGGTCGATGGACCACTCCTTGCCCCGCCGCAGCGCCACGACGCGCATCCCGACCTCGGTGGGCAGTTCGAGGTCGGACAGGCGCCGGTGGGCCATGGCGGAGTCCGCCCGTACCCGTACCCGGTGGGACACCTCCTCGGCGTCGGCCAGGTCGGCCACCAGGGCGTTGGGGATCCCCAGGCGGTGGGTGACGATGCGGGCCACATCAACCGCCGCGCCGCCCATCCGCTCGATGGCCGACACGATCCCGAGGACGCCGGCCATCTCGTCGGCGTCGCGGGGCGACCGGCCGGCCAGCACGCAGATGGCCCGCATTTCGTGCACCAGCGAGGTGAGCCGCTCCTCGAGTTCGTCGACCTCCTCGGCCATGGCCGGGTCGGCGAAGAACAGGGCGGCGTACCCCAGGTCGACCATCAGCTCGGAGGTGTCCTTGGCCTCCGAGAGCATGGCCTTGAGATTTCGTGGTCGCTCGTCCATAGCTTTCTGCTCCAGCGAGGATACCAACCCCCCGTCGCCCGTCTGTTGCGGGCGGCCCTAGCCTGGGCGGTCCGTGAGCCCCACCGACCTCCTGACCGTCGCCGTGCTGGCCTTCGTGGGGTTCCGGCTGGCCGATGCGGCCCGGCAGACCGTCTCCGCCCGGGGCCACGTGCGGATGCTGGTGGCCGGGCTGCGACCCCGGCACTTCCTCCGGGCCATCCCGGTGCTCCTCGCGGTGCTGACCGTCGCCACCGCGCTGGTCCAGGTCCCCGGGCTCGACTTCGGCTGGTGGACGAAGCTCGGCGGGACGGGCAACCCCGTCATCGGCGTCGGCCCGAAGGGCTCCACCCCCGGGCCACTGGAGACGATCATCCCGGTCGTCTTCGTGACTCTGCTCCTCATCGGGCTGCCCCTCCTCGTCGAGGGCGAGGAGTGGGTGTTCCGGCGGGGCGCCGAACACCGGACTCGGGCGGCCAATGCCCGCCGGTCAGTCCTCTTCGGGCTCGTGCACGCCCTCATCGGAATCCCCGTCGGCGTCGCCCTGGCCCTGTCGATCGGCGGCTTCTACTTCACCTGGGCCTACCTCCGCGCCTGGCGCCAGACCGGCTCCGAGGACGCCGCGCTGGCCGAGTCGACCCGCTCCCACCTCGCCTACAACCTGCTGATCGCGGCCATCGTCGTCCTCGCCCTGGCCACCGGTTCGACCTAGACCCCTGCGGGCGGCCCAAATGGGACGAGCCGCCCCAGACCTGTCAATTCACAGGAAACCTTTAGGTTTTCCCCGTTCAGCGGCCCGGTCCGACAGCCCGATCTAACGGACATGCTTCCGGGGAACCGCATCGCACGGTCACGATCGGGACGGGGGGCGCGGCGCCTGGCCGCCTCCGGCCTGGCCGTCGCCCTCCTGTCAGGGCTGACGCTCGCCGGGTCGGCCCGCGCCGCCTCGACCGTCAGCCCGTCCGCCGCTGGACCCTCCGCCGTCGGGGCCGTCGCCTCGACCGGTGCGACCGACAAGACCGCCACCGCCACGCCCGCCACCGACGCCACAGCCGGGCCGGCCGACGGCCTGCTCGTCCGCTTCGACGACAAGGCCTCCGCCGGTGCCGTGGAGCAGGCCGTGGCCGCCGCCGGCGGCACGGTCGAGGACGTCGCCGGCGCCACCGGCTTCGTCCGGGTCTCGACCGGCTCGAAGCCGGCCGCCGAGGTGCAGGCCGCCCTGGCCGCCTCCCCCGTCGTCGACACCGTCGAGCCGAACCGCATCCGCCACGCCGATCTCGTCCCCAACGACCCCCGCTACGCCAGCCAGGCCCCGTACCTGCAGACCATGCACCTCCCCGACGCCTGGAACACCACCACCGGCAACGACTCGATGATCCTGGCCATCGTCGACAGTGGCGTGCAGCTCAACCACCCGGACCTGGCCGGCCGGCTCGTCCCCGGCTACGACTTCGTCAACAACGACGCCTCGCCCGATGACGACTTCGGTCACGGCACGATGGTGGCCGGCATCGCCGCCGCCATCACCAACAACGGGCAGGGCGTAGCCGGTGGTACCTGGCGGGGCCGGATCATGCCGGTCAAGGTGCTCGACTCCAGCGGCAGCGCCAACGACGAGGACATCGCGTCGGGCATCACCTGGGCCGTCGACCACGGCGCCAGCGTCATCAACCTGTCGCTGGGCGGGCCGGGGGCGAGCACGACGCTCCAGACCGCCGTCGACTACGCCACCCGCCACAACGTCGTCGTGGTGGCCGCAGCCGGCAACGACGGGACCAAGGGCGTCACCGCCGCCACCACGCCCCACTACCCCGCCGCCTGCGACGGGGTCATCTCCGTCGGCGCCACTGACAGCGCCGGAAACCACGCCTCCTTCTCCAGCTACGGCAGCTGGGTCGACGTCGTCGCTCCCGGTGAGGCCACCGCCTCGGTCGGCATCACCACGACCAGCACGAAGTCGGGATACGCCTCCGGCTCCGGGACGTCGTTCTCCTCCCCCCTGGTGGCCGCCGTCGCCTTCCTCATGCGTTCCGCCGATCCCAACGCCGACGAGGCCACCATCGCGCTCCGGCTCATCGCCACCGCCGACGACCTGGGCGCCCCCGGGGTCGACACCGTCTACGGCGCCGGCATGGTCGACGCCGGCGCCGCCCTGGCGGCCGGCGCGGGCAACTTCTCCATCGCCTCGGCCAACGGGTCGGGTTACTGGATGGTCGGCCAGCAGGGCGCGGTCTACCGCTTCGGCGGGGCCAGCTATCTGGGCGACGCCATCCGGCTCCTGGCCGGCGGCGCCACCGCGGCCGACATCGAGCCCACCCCGTCCGGCGGCGGGTACTGGATCGTCGACACCGCCGGGCACGTGTTCGGCTTCGGCAACGCCGGCTACTTCGGCGGTGTCACCGCCGCACTGCGGCCCGGCGAGCAGGTCACCAGCATCTCGGCCACCCCCAGCGGCGGGGGCTACTGGGTCTTCACCACCTCGGGGCGGGTGTTCAACTTCGGCAACGCCGCCCAGCTCGGCGACCTGGCCAACCTCAACTTGAACGGGCCGATCCTCGACTCGGTCCCGACCCCGAGCGGGCAGGGGTACTACATGGTCGGCTCCGACGGCGGGATCTTCGCCTTTGGCGACGCCCGCTTCGTCGGGTCGATGGGCGGCCGGCCGCTCAACGCCCCGGTGCAGTCGCTGGTACCCGACCCCGACCGCTCCGGCTACTGGCTGGTGGCGTCGGACGGCGGCGTCTTCGCCTTCGACGCCCCCTTCCGGGGCTCCATGGGTGGCACCACGCTGAACGCCCCCGTCACCGGCATGGTCCCGTTCGGGAACGGCTACCTCATGGTCGCCACCGACGGCGGGGCCTTCGACTTCTCCGACCAGCCCTTCTCCGGCTCGCTGGCCGGCAGCGGCGCCACGCAGTCGATCGTCGCCGTGGCCACCAAGTCCGCCGCCAACTGACGTCGGCGGCCGGCCGGCCACGGGGCCGGTCAGCGGAAGTCGCGGGAGCGGGGGGCCGACCCCGTGGGCAGCGGGTCCAGGCGGTGGGCGACGAGGTTCACGACGCCCTGGTGGCGTTCGAGCACGCCCCGGACCAGCAGCGCCGACGACGTGCGGGCCACCCGGCGGTGGCGGCGCCACAGGCCGGGCGAGCAGATCACGTTCAGCAGGCCGGTCTCGTCCTCGAGGTTGATGAAGATCACGCCCTGGGCCGTTCCCGGGCGCTGCCGGTGGGTGACGACGCCGGCCACCTCCACCACCGTGCGGTGCGGGATCTCGGCCAGACCGGCGATGGTCAGCACCCCCCGTTCGTCGAGGGCGGGTCGGGTGAACTCGGTCGGATGGGCCGTCGGCGACAGCCCCATCGACCACAGGTCGGCGGCCGCCTCCTCGGGAGCGGTCATCCCGGGAAGGGCCGGGGCGTCGAGGCCGGTCACGAGGCCGGGCAGCTTGTCGGGCCTCGCCTCCCGCAGGGCGGCGGCGGCCCACAGGGCGTCGCGCCGGGACAGCCCGAAGCACCCGAAGGCGCCGGCGGTGGCCAGGCCTTCGATGGCGCCGGTGGAGGCGCCGGTACGGCGGGCGAAGTCCTCCAGGTCGCGGAACGGGCCGCCGGCGTGGCGCTCGGCCTCGATGCGCACCAACAGCCCGTCCCCCAGGTTCCGCACGTAGCGGAGCCCGATCCGCACCGCCATCGTCGAATCGTCGGCGTGCCAACTCGCGACCGGCCGGCCAACGCCGTTGTCG
>JAUZEX010000761.1 GCA_030838815.1 Actinomycetota bacterium | reverse complement strand
GCCGCCAGCGGGGCCGGCATGGCCATGGCCCGTGCCACCTGGAAGCGACTCGGCGGGTTCGAGGAGCGCTACTTCGCCTACCACGAAGACGCCGAACTGAGTCTCCGGTGCTGGCAGCAGGCCCTTCCCGTCGTCTTCGTCCCCGAGGCGGTCATCGCCCACCACTACGAGTTCTCCCGCAACCCGGACAAGCTGTACCTGCTGGAGCGGAACCGGCTCGTCTTCCTCGCCACCGCCTACGAGGCCCGCACGCTGCTCGCCCTCGCCCCCGTCCTCGTCCTCTTCGAGGCTGCCGTCCTGGTGCTGGCGACCGCCGGCGGCTGGGGCGGCCGGAAAATCGACGGCTGGCGGTGGCTCCTCCGGAACCGCGGTTGGATCCGGGAGCGGCGGCGCCACCTGCAGTCGGTCCGCACCGTCGGCGACCGCGAGCTGCTCGGGCTCTTCGCCACCCGGCTGGGGTCCAGCCACCTCCCTCTGCCCCGGTGGCTACGTCCCATCGACGCCGCTCTGGGCGCGGGCTTCAGCTTCGCCGCACGACTGTCGAAGTAAGCACTGTGAATCTGGCTTGGCCGCGGCTCCTCGTCATCATTCCCGCCCTGAACGAAGCGGCGACGATCGCTGCGGTCATCGGGGAAGCTCGGACCCACCTCTCCTGCGACGTCCTCGTCATCGATGACGGCTCCTTCGACGCCACGGCCGAGAAGGCCCGGGAGGCCGGCGCCACCGTCGTGAGCCTGCCGTACAACCTCGGGGTGGGGGGTGCGCTCCGTACCGGCCTCCGCTACGCCGCCCGCCAGGGATACAACCGGGTGGTCCAGCTCGACGGCGACGGCCAGCATGACGCCCGGGAGGCGACGCGGGTCCTCGATCTGCTGGAAGACGGCTACGACCTCGTGGTCGGAAGCCGTTTCGCCGCCGGTTACGACCTCGGCCGTACCCGCCGGTTCACCATGCGCCTCCTGTCCCGCATCGTCTCCCGGCGCCTCGGCGAGCGGATCACGGACACGACCAGCGGCTTCCGGGCCATGGGCCCCGACGCCATCGAGCTCTTCAGCCGCCACTACCCGTCCGACTACCTGAGCGACACCGTCGAGGCTCTGCTGATGGCCGCAGCGGCGGGGCTCAGGGTGGCGGAGGTCGACGTCGAGATGCGCCCCCGCCAAGGCGGGGTTCCCTCCACCCCCGGGGCCAAGGGCCTCTACCACCTGGCCCGCCTGCTCTTCGCCATCGGCCTCCAAGGTTCGGTCAAGCGCCCCGCCGTCCCCGCCGGAGCGGGGGTCTGAGGCTGATGACCGATCAGGTCGAACTCGTCGCCGTCGGCATCTCGCTGGCCTACCTGCTCTTCATCGCCCGGCTCGTCCGCCGGGGCCAGCTCCGCGAGAAGTACGCGATGTTGTGGATGGCGGTCGGTGGAGCGGTCGTGGTGATGAGTCTGTCCCGGGGGCCGATGGACGCCGTGGCCCGGGCGCTCGGAATCAAATACGGACCATCGATCCTGTTCCTGCTGGCGATCATGTTCCTGATGGCGGTGGTGGCCCACCTGTCGTGGGAGCTGTCTCGGCTCGAGGAGCGGACCCGCAAGCTGGCCGAGGAGCTCGCCCTCATGCGGCCCCTGAAGCCGGACCGCCCGATCGATGCGGAGCCCGCGGCGACCGACGTCGACGCCCTACTGGACACCTGGGTGGACCCGCCCGTCATCCCCCGATGACCCCCTCTCCGGCCGCCCTCCTCGCCCTGGCGGTCCTGGGCTTCGTGCCCGGAGCCCTGCTCTACCGGGCGATCCGGCCGGCAGGGTCGAGGTTGGAGTGCGTCGCGCTCGCCCCCGTCCTCTCTCTGGCCTTCGTCTTCCTCTTCGGTGAGTTCTCGACGCTGACGGGCGTTCCGTTCGCCCCCGCGCCCTATCTGGTGGCCCTGGGCCTGCTCGCCGTCGTCGCCGGGTGGCGCCGGTCCCGTCTCCGCAGGCCCCTCGATCCATCAGCCATCCCCCGCACGGCCGCCCTCCTGCTGGCCGGCGGCATCGCCCTGAGCGCCATGAGCTGGGTCCTCGGCATCCATGGGCTGGGAACGACCCCGCCGTACACGGACTCGGTCAACCACGGCCTGATGGCCGCTCAGGTTGCTGACCGCGAGAGCTTGGACCCCGGCCGGGTCCTCGGCTCCGACGCCTCGGACAGCGCCGCCGAGACGCACGAGACCGCCTACTACCCCTTGGCCATCCACGGCAACGTGGCCCTCGCGAATGGCCTGTTCGGTATCGGATTCGCCGACGGCCTCCTGGCCGTCACGTTCCTCTTCGCCGTAGTCGTTCTCCCGACCGGCCTTTTCCTCGCCACCCGGGCCCTGATCCCCGGGAGTAACACGACCGCCGGCTTCGCCGCCCTGCTCGGCGCCACCACCGGTTTCTTCCCGCTCCTGCCGATGTCGTTCGGAGGGCTTCCTCTCGTCGTTGGCCTGGCCATGGTGCCGGCCGTGGCGGTGACGCTCGCCGCCTATTTCTCTGGCCGTGACACGATCGGCGCGGCGGCGATCGGGGTCCTCGGCGCCGTTGGAATCCTCGGCACGCATACGAGCGAGCTCCCGCTCCTGGCGATCTTCGTGGCCTGCATGGCCCTCGAATCGCTCCTCTGCAGCCGGCAGTCGGTGACCGACCTCCTCCGACGGGCGACCGTCGCGGGGGCGCTATTCCTCCTGCTCGTCGCTCCCAGCCTCCAGTCGGTGGTCGGCGGAACGACAGAGCGGTCGGGGATCAACGAGGGGCGTCCGGCGTCGGTCGTCGAGGCGCTCGCCGACCTGCGGGGCATCGTCGGCC
>JAUZEX010000759.1 GCA_030838815.1 Actinomycetota bacterium | reverse complement strand
GCGGCCACGGCGGCCTCCGGGAGGGACGACGCAGAGGCTGAGTCGCCTCGGGTCACAAGGGGACGGCCTCGGCCACGATGTGCTGGTCGCGTTCGAGCAGGCCGCCGCGGGCGACGACGTCGACCTGCGTCACCGAACACGGCACCAAGCTCGTCGATGAGGTGGACCTGGTCGAACAGTGACCGCCCCGGTCCGAACTCGACCAGGAAATCGATGTCGCCCGACGAAGTGGAGTCGCCTCGAGCGACCGAGCCGATGACCAGACCGCGGTGGCGCCGCGGCGGCGAGCGATCTCCAGGAGCTCGTCTGGCCGTGCGTGGAGCGCCTCGAGCGTGATAGCCACAAGATTCATTGTCGCCAACCGGGGGTCACGCTGCGCATAGGTACACGTGAGGGCCGATACAGCCGCGAGACCTGCATCGGTGACGGATACGCGCCTACAGGCGCGTACTGCCCCTATTCGATACACCCGAAAGGAGGGCTCGACTGGGAATGAAATAGCGCTTGATCAGCTATTTCGTTGAGTACGCCCCCAGGGACTTGAACCCTGAACCCACGGATTAAGAGTCCGTTGCTCTGCCAGTTGAGCTAGGGGCGCGTGGTGCAGCCTCGTCAGGTTACAGCCTCCCCGCGGTCGGGGCGGCCCTCGAACGGGGGGTTCGGGCGGGTTGGACTCCGGAATCGACATGAGGATGAAGTCGTGCCCGGTTTCGTCGACCAGGGCCGTGTTGCGGTGGCGGCCTTCCGCGACGAAGCCGCAGGCCCGGTAGTCGGTGATCGCCCGGGGACCCACTCGTACGGGTGGCGGCCGATCTCAGGGGAGGGCGGTGGCCGGCGGGGCGCGCTTCCGGCCGCGGAATGGCTCGAGGTCGTCGGGGCGGATGCCCCGCAGGGGGAGCCGGGCTGCGGGCAGGGTGGGGACGGCGGCGGTCGTCACGTCCACCGTGTTCGTCGGCGAGGAAGAGCGGGCGCCGCCTATTTTTCTGATCGAGGCCAGTCGGAGGCGGGTGTGTCAGCACCCACAGGGCAGGACGGAGGGCACCATGGACGTCGTCGTCACCGGGTCGAGCGGGCTCATCGGCTCCGCGCTGCGGGGTGCGCTCGAGCGGGCCGGGCACCGGCTCATCCCCATGGTGCGGTCGCAGGGGTCCGGCGACGCCGTCCGCTGGGACCCCGACCGGGGCGCCATCGACGCCGCAGCACTCGAGGGGGTCGGGGCGGTCGTGAACCTGGCCGGGGAGGGCATCGGCAACAAGCGGTGGAACGAGGAGCAGAAGTCGCGCATCAGGGACAGCCGTGTCCGGGGCACGACGCTGCTGGCCGAGACGCTGGCCAAGCTCCAGAAGGCGCCGAAGGTGTTGCTGTCGGGCTCGGCGGTCGGGTTCTACGGCGACCGGGGCGACGAGGTGCTAACCGAGAACAGCCGGGCGGGGGACGGGTTTTTGGCCGAGTTGTGCGTCGCCTGGGAGGCAGCCGCTGCACCGGCCAGAGAAGCAGGGGTCCGGGTCAGCCACCTCCGGACGGGCATCGTGCTGGCCGGCAACGGGGGAGCGCTGCCCAAGATGCTGATGCCGTTCAAGCTCGGACTGGGCGGCAAGCTCGGGTCGGGCTCGCAGTGGATGAGCTGGATCGCGCTCGACGACGAGGTCGGGGCCATCGTCCATCTCCTCGGCGACGAGGCACCGGCCGGGCCGATCAACCTGACGGCGCCGAATCCGGCGGCCAATGCCGACTTCACCAAGGCGCTCGGCGGGGCGCTCGGGCGGCCGACCGTGCTGTCCGTCCCCAAGATCGGGCTCAAGCTGCTCCTCGGCGGGCAGATGGCGGAGGAGATGCTGCTCGGCGGCCAGCGGGTGCTCCCGACCCGCCTGCTCGACTCGGGCTACACCTTCGCCCACCCGGAGCTGTCCGACGCCCTGCGGACCGCCCTGGCCAAGGCCTCCTAAGCGCCGAGCTTCAGATCGGCCAGGAGGGCCAGGACCGAGGCGATCACGGCCACGCCGAACAGGGAGGTGACGACGTCGTGGACGGTGCCGCTGGCGCCGCGGCCGCCGTCGACCAGGCGGCCGTCGGGCTCGACCAGGAGCCGCCGGCGTTCGAAGCGGCCGAGCTCGGGGCCGTCACCGGCGGCGATGAGCAGGGCCGCCGGGTCGTGGAGGACGATTTCGCCCCACCGGTCGACCCAGGCCTGCACCATCGGCTGGAGGACGGGCGCCGTGGCCACCAGCTTGGACACCAGCCGGTCGTCGAGGCGGGCGGCGACCGTGGCATCGAGTGGCACCACGACGGCGCCGGGCACGGCGAGCACGATGGCGGCGGCGTCGGGATCGGAGGCGAAGTTGTGTTCGACGGTGCGGAGCTCCCCCCGGTGTTCCACCGGGTGGAGCGCGCCGCCCATGATCGTGACGTCCGCCGGACGCACGCCGGCCGCGGTCATGGCGGCCACGTTGGTCAACGGGCCGATGGCCAGGAGGCCCTCGGCGCCCGACGCGGCGACCGCCTCCACGACTCCGGCGGCCCCGGGCGTTGGGGCAGAGCGGGGGCCGGGCTCTCCGGCGACGACGGCCACGGCACCCAGGTCAACACCGGCGGCGGCCAGGAGGCCCACGGCGACGGCTGCCCGGCGCTCGGGGTCGGAACCCACGGTCGACACGCCGACCAGCTCCACCGCCGGATGGGCCACCGCGGCCAGCACGGCCACGGCGTCGTCGACGTTGGTGCCCAGATCGGTGTCGATCCACAGACGCACCGGGAACCCTCGGGCCTGTCAGACCGGCAGCCGGACGAGACCGCCGCCCGGCGGGCTGCTACTTCTCTTTCCCGCGGCGCTTCTCCGGGGGAGCGTCGGCCTTCAGCTTCCGGTTCTTGGCCCGCACGGAGGCCCGCGACCGGACTCCGGCGGCGGCCCTGTTGGATCTCGGCATGAGATTGACGCCTGCCTCTCTGGTGGTTGAACGCGGCCGAGCGCGGGGCTGGGCTGCCGCTCCACATTGAGTAGAGCACACCTCTAAGGGTATTCGAAACCGGAGACACCTCTGATCGAGCCCCCAACGGCGGGTCAGGTCACCCGGTAGACGTCGTATTCAACCACCCCGCCGCCGAGAAAGTGGCCCATCCCGAGGAAGACGTTCTGGGTCAGCCAGGCGTAGTTCGGGTCGCCCGTCTCGAAGACGGGGGCGGTCCGGAAGTACTGCTCGCCGAAGTCGGTCGCTCCGCCGGCCGTGACCGCCGCCATCACGGCGTCGTTGAGCTCCAGGATCCCGCCGTAGCAGACGAAGACGGCGGCCCCGTCGTCGGCGGTGATGTGGGTCCGCACGTCGAGCCGGCCCCAGCCGTCGGCGCCGGCCAGGAGCCAGTCGCCGCCTCCGGAGAGTCGGCCCGACAGCCGCTCACCCTCCACCCGCCCTTCGGTGGCCTCGACATAGAAGCGGGTCCCGTTGTGGCCGGGCCCGAACGCCATCGGCGGCTTGAGCTGGGCGTTGTAGCTGAACTCGTAGACGAGCCCCGGTTCTTTTCCCCCTGGTCCCATACCGCGAATGTAGGCGCCTCGGCCCCGCCCAGGGGGGCCAGATACCTAGAGCGTGATGCCGAACAGGTGCTGGAGCTGGGCGCTCAGCTTCTCGGGGGTCAGCTGGCCCGGGGCGACGTAGACCAGCTTGCCGGCGGCGTCGTAGAAGGCGTTGACGGGCATGGCGTTGCGGACCTCGTAGGAGTCGTGCAGGGCGCTGCCGCCGTCGCCGACGTCGCGGGCCAGGGTGATGCCGGCCTCGGCCAGGCCGGTGCTCCGGGCGAGGGAGATCCCGGCCGACGTCGAGATCTCCTTGGAGTCCACGGCCACGAACGCCACCTTCCCGGCCAGCTTGCGGGCGGCGACGGCGAAGTCGGGCAGCTCCTTCTGGCACGGGCCGCACCAGGAGGCGAAGAAGTTCACCACCAGCGGCTTCCCCTTGAAGTCGGCCAGGCGCACCCGGCCGGTGCCGTCGATGGTGGGGAGGTCGAACGTGGCCGGATCCGTGACGTTGGACGGGCCGGGCCGGGTTTCGTCGGAGGAGGACGACATCGCCACCCCGGCGATCACGGCCACGACGGCGAACCCGAGCAGGCCCAGGAGCAGCGCCAGCCGGCGCCCCCCGAGGGGTGGCTTCCCTCCGCCCGGGGGCGGGGCGGCGGGCCGCTGGGCGGCCGGCTCGACTGAGGTCATCCGAGGGTCAACAGCCGGCCGAGATGGAGATCGGTCAGGCCGCTCTGGAGCCGTTGTGTCAGCCACACGAAGCGGTTGAGGGTCAGGAGCACCCCGAAGAAGGCCAGCGCCACGGCCGAGGTGGCGGTGACGGCGGCGGAGTGGCGCTTCACCCAGTTCAGGGCGCCGGCCAGGCGGCCGAAGGCCAGGCCGGTGGCCATGAACGGGATGCCGAGGCCGAGGGAGTAGAAGAGCAGCAGCGCCGCCCCCCGGGCCGCCGTGTGCTGCGTCGCCGCCTGGGTGAGGACGACCCCGAGGACGGGGCCGATGCACGGTGTCCAGCCGAAGCCGAAGGCCATACCGGCGACGGGGGCGGCGAACGGCCCGAACCGCGACAGGTTGGGATGCCAGCGCCGCTCCTGGTAGAGCCCGGGGGTCCGCAACACCAGCGATCCCAGCATGTAGAGCGCCATGGCCAGCACGAGCACACCCGAGATCCGGGTGAGGAGAACCTGGTGGCGCGTCGCCCCCTTGCCCAGGGCGGTGGCCGTCAGGCCGAGGAGGACGAACACGGCCGAGAACCCGGCGATGAAGAGGCCGGTGTGCCAGGCGATCCGGGGCAGATGACGACGGTCGCCCTCCTTCACCTCGGCGACGTCGAGCCCGGTGATCACCGACAGGTAGGCGGGCACGATCGGGAGCACGCAGGGAGAAAGGAACGACACCACTCCGCCACCCAGGGCGGCCAGATAGGACACGTTCTCGGTGGCCACGACCGTATGAAGGTTACCTGAGGCATCCCCGGACCCTTCAGGCAGGCGCCGACGGCCCCGAACCGGTAAATTTGCCCAGTTCGGGCGATTTATCCCACATTCGCGGCCGGTGCCTGGCCGCACCATCACAGGGGGCCGTGATGCTGCTTTCCCGTCGGCGTCGTGCCGTCGCCGTCCTGGCCGGGCTGGCTCTGGCCGCCGGCTTCACGCCTCCCGCCCACGCCAGCAACGACCCGAACTGGGACAAGCAGTGGGGGATGCAGACCATCGGCGTCCCCGCCGCCTGGACCAGGACCACGGGGGCCGGCGTGAAGATCGGCATCGTCGACACCGGCGTCGACCTCGGCCACGAGGACCTGGCGGGCCAGATCGCCGAGACCACCAGCTGCCTCGACACCGACGGCAATCCCCTCAAGTGCTCCGGCTCGGCCCAGGACGACTTCGGCCACGGCACCCACGTGGCCGGCATCACCGCCGCCATGAAGGACAACGGCAAGGGCGTGGCCGGCGTGGCCCCCGACGCCAAGCTCGTCGTGGCCAAGGTCTTCAAGGGCTCCACCGCCGACCAGGCCGACGTGATCGCCGGCATCAAGTGGGTCGTCGACCACGGCGCCAAGGTCGTCAACCTCAGCCTCGGCGGCGCCGTGTTCGTGGCCGCCGCCACCTTCGGCTCCGAACTGGCCGACGGCGTCGAGTACGCCTGGAAGCACGGTGCCGTCCCCGTCGTCGCCTCCGGGAACGACGATCTCTTCGGCGCCGGGATCGGCAGTTCCGAGTACGGCGAAATGGACGCTCTCATCGTCGGCGCCACCGGCCGCGACGACAAGGTGACCGAATACTCCAGCCCCACCGGCAACGCCAAGTGGGCCATCCTCGCCCCCGGTGGGAGCAACACCCGGACGCCCACCGACGACATCTACTCCACGTACTGGAGCAAGGGGAAGCACAACGACTACGGGTACCTGGCCGGCACGTCGATGGCCACGCCGCACGTCACCGGCGCGGTCGCTCTTCTCCTGGCCCAGGGGCTCACCAAGGAGCAGGCCGTGGCCAAGATCCTGGCCACCGCGGACAAGGTCGACTGCGGGGCCAACAGCGTCCACTGCCAGGGCCGCCTCAATGTGGCCCGGGCCACCGGCGCCGTCCGCTGACGGGCCGACGGGCCACGCCCGCCAAACCACTGACTCGCTGACTCGCTGACCCCGCTCCCGGCTCAGACGGCGCCGCGCATCCGGTCCTCGTCGAGGAGCGACCCCATGCTGGTGTGCTCGAACGACTTGATGCAGCGCATCACGGCGTCGACGGCACCGACGGGGTCGACCCCCATGGCCGTCTCGGCCGCCAGCACGAGGCCGTGCACGCCGTCGAGCAGCGTGTTGGCGATGTCGTTCATCTCGGCGATGGTCGCCTTGCGGTTGGTGACCATCGACTCCAGCAGGTTGGTGGCCACGTAGACCGGGGTGTTCCACCGGTTGGCCTGGCGCACGATCGCCTTTTGGTAATAGGGCACGTACTCGACCGGCACCTCCCGGGACAGGTCGCCCCGGTCGATGAGGACGGCGTCGGAGGCGTCGATGATCTCCTCCCGGTTACGGACCCCGGCCCGGCTCTCGATCTTGGAGATCACCGTCGACCCCTCGGGGATGAGGGCCCGAATGAGTTCGACGTCGCCGGCGCTGGAGGCGAAGGAGAGCGCGTAGTGGCGGATCCCGAGCCGCACGCCGATCTCGATGGCGGTGACGTCCTTGTCGGTGATGGGGCCGAGCGACGGCGGCGGGTCCATGACCACGGCCCGGTTCGACTTCACGCGGCCGCCCTCGAGCACCACCGCCGCCGCGGAGCCGTGATCGTCGGCCACGTCCATCACCTGGAGGAGCGCCCCGTCGAAGTCGACGTGGATCAGGTCGCCGGGTCGCATCGACTGGAACACCGAGGCGGGCCACAACGTCATGCGCTCCGCCGAGCCCATCAGGTCGGCGGGGCAGAGGGTGACGGTGGTGCCGGCGGTGAGCGTCGTGCCCTCGGCCATCTTCCCGCACCGCACCTGGGCCCCTTGCGTGTCGAGGCAGATCGGCACGTTGGAGTAGCGGCGGATCAGGGTGATGGTGGGCTCCACCGCCTCCGGCGGCGTGTGGGACAGGTTGATGCGGAAGAGGTCGACGCCCCGCTCCTCGAGGGCCCGGATGACATCGCCCCGAAGCGAGGCGGGCCCGAGGGTGCAGAGGATCTTGATCTTCATGGGGGCGGCTCCCAGCTCTTCCGACTGATCCGGGTGAACAGTTCGGCGCCCGTCCCGGGGATCCCTCCCGCAAAAGTGTCGTCCAGGTGAACGAGTCGCGGGCCCCGATATGGCGTTCACCTTCCGTTCACCCTCTTTCGAAACGGACGGCCCGTCCCTATGATGGACGGCAGCATCCTGACCGACCATTCATTCGGAAGAGGAGCCGCCGTGTCCGTCCGATCCGACCTCGTCCCAACCGAACTGCGGGCGGCCTGGGTCGAGGCCGGCCACACGCCCGGCGTCGACCTCCGGACACTCTTCGACGAGCAGGTCAAACGCCATCCGGACAAGGTGGCGGTGATCGACGACGAGAAGTCGACGACCTACGCCGAGGTCGCCGAGATGGCCGACCGGATCGCGGGGCTCCTCTCCGACTGGGGCATCGGCCCGGGCGACGTGGTGGCCATCCAGTTCCCCAACATCGCCGAGGCCTGCGCCGCCGACCTGGCCGTGGCGACCGTCGGGGCGACCTGCCTGGCCTACCCCGTCCTCTACCGCCACAACGAGGTCCGTTCCCTCCTGGCCCGGTCGGGCGCCGTGGCCTGTCTCTTCGTCCGGCGGGTGCGGGACTTTCGGGGGCTGCACCAGCCTCCCCGGACGCAATTCGATTACGCCGCCATGATGGCCGACCTCCGGGCCGAGCTCCCCGCCCTCGAGCACCTCGGCGTCCTCGGCGACCCGGCCGAGGGCTGCGACTCCCTCGACGCCTGTCTCCGGGCCCAGGGGCCGCCCCCGCCCCGGCCGGCGGTGGCCGTCGGCCCCTCCGACCCGGCCCGCATCATCGCCACCTCGGGCACCGAGGCGGCGCCGAAGATGGTGGTGTACTCCCATGCCGCCGTCGGCGGCGGCATCGCCCAGGTGCTCGGCTCCCTCCGGCCCGACGACGACACGCGCTTCCTGCTCCTCCCGCCGCTGTCGACCGGGTTCGGCTCGCTCGGCACCTACGCCGGCCTGGCACGGTACGGGGTGACGATGGCGGTGACCGCGACCTTCGACCCGGCCGGGGTCATCAAGCTGATCGAACGGGAGCGGATCACCCACATGCTGGCCGTCCCCAGCATGCTGGCCATGCTGTTGGCCGCCGGCCCCGGCGACGCCGATCTCAGCTCGCTGGAGGTGGTGGGCAGCTTCGGGGCGGCCATGAGCGAGGACCGGGTGCGGCTCACGCTCGACACCTTCGGCGCCCGCTTCGTCAACGGCTACGGCTGCTCCGACGGCGCCATCTGCATGACCGGGTGGGACGACCCGCCGGAGAAGATCGCCCGGACCGTCGGCCGCCCGAACCCGTCGATCTCGGAGATCCGGATCCTCGACGACCACGGCGCCGAGCTGGCCGTCGGCGAGGTCGGCGAGGTCTGCGCCCGGGGGCCGATGTCGCCGCTGGGCTACTTCGAGAGCCCCGAGCTGGACGCCCGCTACCGTTTCGACGGCGGCTGGGTCCGCACCGGCGACCTCGGCTTCTTCGACGGCGAGGGGTACCTCCACATCGCCGGCCGCAAGAAGGACATCATCGTCCGGGGCGGCTACAACATCAGCCCGGCGGAGACCGAGGCCTGTCTGAGCAGGCACCCCGCCATCGCCGAGGCGGCCTGTGTCGGCTATCCCGACGACCGGCTGGGGGAGCGCATGTGCGCCTTCGTGACCCTCGTCCCCGGGGCCCCCATCCCCACCCTGGAGGAGCTCGTCGCCTTCCTGGAGGCGGACGGGGTGGCCCGGATCAAGATCCCGGAGCGGCTCGAGGTCATCGACGCCATGCCCCTCAACCCGGCGGGCAAGATCCTCAAGCGGGCACTGCGGGCCCGGTTCGAAGAAGCCGCCCCCCGGACCTGAACGGGGTCTGAGAAGGGGTCAAAGTTCCCTCTCGTCGCTGATGCGAAATTCGGCTAAGTTGCGGCCGAGCCCCCCAGCGAGCAAGGGAGACCGCCGTGCGTCGCACCGTCGCCACGTTGTTGGTCGTCGCCAGCCCCGTCCTGTTGGCCGCGCCGGTCGGCGCCCGGGAAGGCCCCGAATCCGGATGGCGCAGCGCAACAGGGCCGGTGGCCATCGAGGCCCCGCCAGCCGCCGTCCAGACGCCGGTGCCCGCCGCGCCGGTGGCGGTGGCCCCGCCCGCCCTGCTCAGGGTCATACCGGCCGTCCCGGCTCCGGTGGTGGCGGCCGTCCGGCCTGTCGTCAAGGCGGTCCGGGCCAAGGCATCGGCGCCGGCGGCCCTCGTCGATGACGCCGCCTACGCCGCCCGCCTCCGGGCCGACCTGTGCCAGGCCCGGGCCATCTTCTGCGGCCTTGACCGCGGCGGCCGTTACCCCGCCGGCTGAGGAAGGAGGGCGCCGCCGGGCTCAGCCGGCCGGGCGCTTCTCCCGGAGCATGTCCCGCACCACCTGGAGCGGCGGCACCGGGCCGGTCGGGGTGCCGTCGCGACGCTGGACGAGCAGCCGGACGATGTCGAGCAGGTCGTCGCCGGCGGGCTCGGCCTCGTCGCCCATCACCAGGCCGCCGAGCTCCTTCAGGCTGTAGCCGACGTGGGACCGCAGGGCGTGGAGAAGGTCGGCGATCTCCTGGGAGTGGACCACGTTGCGGGTCGTCTCGATGACCTCGTCGAAGTGGCTCTCGCCGGACTTGGCGCCGAGTGCCCAGCCGGCGGCGAACTCGAGCAGGCCCATGCTCAGTGGGCGACGTGCGCTTCGAGGTGGAGCTGCACCCGCACTTCGGGATAGATCCGCAGCATCGCCACCGCCGGCGGGGTGATCTCGAAGTGGCGCATGTCGAGGACCTGCTCGCCTTCGATGACGATCCGCCCCGGGTGGGGGAAGGACACCGCCACCGTCCCCGCCATCGACCGGGTCACGCCATGGAACGTCAACATGCCCTCGACGTGGTAGCGCCCGGTGGCGCCGACCGGGGAGGCGTCGCGCAGCTCGACCACCGCCCGGGGGAACAGCCGGGCGTCGACGCGGCGCAGCAACTCGGCGTCGTAGAGCCCGTTCCCACAGGTCAGCCGCTGCACCGGCACCTCCAGCCGGGCGACCGGCGGGACCGTGGTGGCCACCTCGCCCTCGGTCACCTGGGCCGAGATGGACCCCTCGATGCCGGTGGCCCCGAACGTGATCGGCCCGGCGTTGGACCGGGCCACGAGCACCAGTGCGGCACGGTCGGGATCGATGCGGAACGATGTCGGAGCATGGGGCAGAGGCTCTTCGAGCCCCGCCCGGTGCAGCCCCGCGCCGTTGCCATTTGCGATCACGACCGGCTCACAGGGGGGAGTCTCTCACCGTTGCCCGGTTCGTCCAACAGGCGCTTGGCCAACTCGGCGATCTCGTCGGCGATGGCCGCCTCGGTGGGCGCCAGAGGGCTGCGGCGGAGGCGCTCGGCGCAGTCCACGATCCACCGCAGGCCGGCGGTCACCTCGGCCGGGATACGGGCCCGCTTGCGGTCCGTGATGTCCTGGCAGATCCCCCGCAGGCCGGCCACGGTCACGTTTTCGGACGAGGACGCCAGGGCCACCTCGGCCCGGGCGTAGAGCCACCGGACCTCGCCGTTGGGCCGCACGATCCGGTACTCCATCTCGAACGGGTGCGGCGCCGCGACCGCGGCCTCCATGGCCTTGCGGACGGGCTCCCGGTCGTAGGGATGGGCCAGCGTCAGGTGGGCGTCGAGGGTGCCGGCGAAGCCGGCGGGATCGAGCCCGTGGATGCGGTGCAGCTCCTCCGACCACTGCACGGCCCCGGTGGGGATGTCCCACACCCATCCGCCGACGTGAGCCAGCGACTCGCTCTCCCGGAGCCGCACGACGCTCTCCGCCAGCGCCGCCTCCGCCAGGCGCTGCTCGGTCATGTCGCAGGAGATGACCGACACCCCCACCACCTCGCCGCTGCGGCTCCGTACCGGCCACAGATCGAGGGAGACCGGCACGAGGAGCCCGTCCTTGCGGCGGGCGTCGATCTCGAACAGCTGGACGGGCTCGCCGGCCAGCACGCAGTCGATGGCCATGCGGGCGTCCTCGTGGCGGGACTCCGCCACCAGCGACAGGCTGGGCAGTCCGACGGCTTCGTGGTCGCGGTAGCCGTAGAGCCGTTCGGCGCCGGGGTTCCAGGTGCGGATGACCGCCCGCAGGTCAAGGGTGTAGACGGCGTCGTCGATGGCCTCCAGCAGGGCGGCGAGGCGGCCCCGCCCCTCTTCGGCGGCCTCGTCGGTGACGTCGCGGACGACGGCCCGGGCGCCGGTGATCCGTCCGCCGCCGTTGCGGGCGGGCGAGACGGCGAGGGCGACCTCGAAGCGGGTTCCGTCCTTGCCGACCATCGTCTCGGTCGCCTCCACGCCCTCACCCCGGGCCACCGCCGACAGGATGCGGGGGAAGGCCGACGTGCCCTCGGGGGCGGCCAGTACGGAGACCGGCTGGCCGACGAGCTCGTCGGCCTGGTAGCCGAACAACGATTCCGCGCCGGCACCCCAGCCGACGACCGCGCCGTCGAGCGCCACCAGGAAGGCGACCTGCTCGTTCGTGCTCAAGGCTCCGTTTCCCCCCGGATACGGAGTGGACGCACCCACGATAGTTCGCCACAGACGGCCGGGACCCGGAAGAATGGCGCCGTGTCCGACATTCCTCCCAGCTTCCGACTGAGCGAGCCGGCCGATTTCGGTGTCGACATCACCTCCGACGGCGGCGACGTGGTGGTCGTCGTGCGGGGCGAGCTCGACGTGCTCACGGCCCCGTTCCTGTGGGAGCGGATGGAGCCGGCGCTGGCCGGCGTGACGGGCAAGCTGGTGTTCGACTTCGCCGACCTGACCTTCATTGACTCGATGGGGCTCGGGGTGATCGTGCGGGCGCAGTCCCGCCTCCGGGGCGAGGCGCCGGGGGGCCAGATCGTCGTCCGGCACCTCAACGCCCACGCCCGCAAGGTGTTCGAGATCACCGGCCTCGACCGCGTACTCGACGTCCAGCCCTAAATGCCGCCGGGGGACCGGGAGCCGGGCTTCGCCGGGCGGCTCGAACGGCATCTGGCCGACTGGCTCGGAGCGTGGCCGCCCGCTACCGGAGAGCTTCTCGTCGTGGGGTCCGAGCGCCGCACGACGCCCGGCTGGGACGGCAAGGTCTACCCCGTGGCCGGGGTGTCGACCCCTGACGGCACCGTGCTGTCGGTGCCGCCCGACGTCGTCGAGGAGACCCGGCGGGCGGGGCAGGACCTGGCCGCCATGGCGGCCGCCCTCCCGGCCCTCGTCGGCCGGCCCGACGCCCGCTTCGGCCGGGGCGTCTTCCGCTGGTCCCACGAACTCGTCGAGGCGAGCGATGCCGACGCGGTGTGGATGGCCCCCGACGACGAGCGGGTGCCGCCGTGGCTGGCGATGTTCAACGGCGAGGTCCTCGTCCACCTCGACGAGCACGGCCGCTACGGCGCCGGTGTCGGCCGCAAACGTCACGACGACTGGGGCCAGGAGCTGTCGGTGGCCACCGACGAGCACCTCCGGGGCCAGGGGCTGGCCCGGCGCCTCGTGGCCCAGGCCGCCCGGCGGGTGGCCGACGAAGGGGCGGTGGCCACCTACCTCCACGCCGTCTCCAACACGGCCTCGGCCAAGGTGGCCGAGGCGTCGGGTTTCCCCGACACCGGCTGGTGGATCCTCGGCCTCCCGGTGGCCAGCTGATCAGAGCGGCGCCGGTCAGACCGGTGTCTTCCCGACCAACTACGTTGCATGCCAAGACTGACCGCCGGACACCCCCGTCCCGAAAAGGAGATCGGCACATGGCAGACGAGGCTCTGGTCCTGACCGAGGCGCGGGGCCCCGTCCTCGTGATCACCATCAACCGGCCCGAGGCCCGGAACTCGATCAACAAGGCGACGGCCGAGGCGATCGGTGAGGCGCTCGACCGGCTCGACGCCGACAGCAACCTCTCGGTCGGCGTGCTCACCGGAGCCGGCAAGGG
>JAUZEX010000633.1 GCA_030838815.1 Actinomycetota bacterium | reverse complement strand
GCCACCCCGGAGCCGAGGAAGATGTGGGTCGGAAACTCGATGCCGCCGGTCAGCCCGGACGTGACCCCGATCGTCAGGCGGGGATACGGATACTCCCCGAAATGCGCCGCCAGGTCGTCGAGCGCCGTGGCGTTCCGGGCGGCGAGAGCCTGCGGGTCTCCGGCCGCTCCTTCGGCCACGCCGACGACCACCGTCGTCCGCCCCCCTTGAGCGCTGGCCTGCCCGAGTCGCATGGGTGCGACCGTGGCCGCCCAGTCCCGCACCGCCCGGGCAATGAACCGCTTCGAGGTGGAAGTGGAAGGCGCCCCGGAATCGGCGGCGGAGGGGGCCTCCTCGCCGGCGGCGAGGGTGGTGTAGCCGGCGGGGGCGGTGACGGTGACATCCCAGTCGGCGACCTCGGAGGCGGCCGTCTCGGCGTTCAGGTTCGTCGCCGGGGCCGTCTGCCAGCCGTCGGCCCGGATCCAGGACAGGATCGGGATGACCGACCCGAGCCGGACCGCCCGTCCGGCGACGGCCACCCGATCGTTGATCGCCCCTGGCAGGGTGAGCCGGAACTCCAGCCGGGCGTCCACCGGCCGGCCGGCGGGGAACGTCCCGGGCAGCACCCAGATCGTTCCCGGCCGGCCGACGACCGCGCCCCCGGGCTGGTAGCTCCCGGCGGCCGGCTGCCCGGCCAGCGCGGCGGCGGTGACGTCGAGCCGGCCCCCGGCCCGTCCGATCCGGGGGGCGTTGGGCCAGAGCCGGAACACGAGCCGGTCGGTGTCGGCGTCGGGCGTGAAGCGGACGGCGACGTCGCCCGTCACGAGCCGTTTCCCCGGATCGACGGCGAGATGAGCGGCGTACCGGGGCCGGTCCGCCCACGGCTCCGGGTACCCGCCCGGCACGTCGCACCCGCCGGCCAGACCCGGTGCCGGCTGCCCCGCCGGCGCCTGTCCCCCAGTGCCCACCCGCCCGCCGCCCGCCGTACCGGTGCTGGTCGTACCGATGCTGGCCGGCGACGGCAACGTGATGGTCGAAGGGTCGCCAGGCGCGGTCGTCGGTTCCGCCGGCGCCCTGGTCGTCGTCGACACCGGAGCAGCCGACCGGCCACCGCCGATACACCCGACAGCCAGGAGAGGTACGGCGGCGATGGCGACGACCGTGCGCACGCCGGGAGCGTAGAAGCGCCGGCCCCGCCGAGGGGCCGACCGGCCCGGGCCACCGCGGCCGGGATGGTCCGGAACGCCGGTTGGTGGGTTCGGTAGCGTGAGGGGCGTGGCGCGCACGGCAACTGCGGTCTGGCGGATCCGGCCCGAGGTCGTGCTGGCCTTGGCGGAACGGCTCGGGGAGCCCGTCGACCGGTACGTCAACGGGTCGCACACCTGGTTCACCGAGACGCCGGGGGGCGTCGCCCTGGAGTGGCGGCTGCACCCGGTGGCGCGGTACGTGACGCCCAAAGGGCTGACCCACAACGACGTGTGGGACGTGGCGGTCGAGAGCCTCATCGCCGGGGACGGCCGGCTGGACCCCGACGCCGTCTGGGACGGGTTGGAATGCTTCGCCGCCTACGGCGACGATATTGAGCCCGGCCCGCTGGCCTCCGCCGCCGGCGAGGAGCTCGGGCAAACGCCCGATGCCGCCGGCCTCGTGGAACACCAGACGATCGGGGACGAGTGGGAGCGCACCCGCGGCGCCATCTCGATCTTCGATCTCCTCCTGCGCCAGCTCGACCAGCCGCCAGCCTGAGCCGCACGACACGCCGTTACGACGCGATCGGTGGGACCTGTTGCTACCAATCGCGCCGGACGAGCGTCCGGGCAGTGCCGTGAGTCATCTTGCCGGGCCGTGAGTCATCTTGCCGGGCCGTCAGCCATCTTCGCCAGGCCGTCAGCCATCTTCTTCAGGCCGGGAACGCCAGGTGGGGTTGCGGGGCGGGTCGAAGAAGGCGCCCGTCTGGTGGCCGTCGATGGCGGCGAAGGCCATGTCGACCCACTGGCCGGAGCCGGCCAGGGGCTCGGGCAGGCCGTCGCGGGGGAAGAAGCCGACGTCGAGGCACTCCAGGGGGTGGGGCTTGAGGGCGCCGCCGGTCATCCGGCAGTGGAAGATCAGCGAGTACAGCGGGAGGGTGTGGAAGCCGAGCCGCATCCCGTCGAACACGGCGATGAGGGCGACGGGGTCGACCTCGATGCCGGTCTCCTCCTGGACCTCCTTGACCGCCACCTCCGACGGCGAGTACCCGATGTCGGCCCACCCCGTCGGGTAGAGCCACACCCCGGTGCCGGCCCGCTGCACGAGGAGGATCTCGCCCGCCTCGTTGCCGACCACGGCCCCGACCGCCGTTTTGGGCGTGACGTAGCCGGGCACGCCCTTCCCCACGCTCCGGATCCACTCCTCGATCTGCACCCCGGCCTCGACCTCCTCGAGGGCGTGGTAGCGGATGTCGGCCGCGATCTTCAGGATCTCTTCGAAGCGCTCCCGTTCGTAGAGGCTTTCGGTGAAGCCGAGCCCGGTGCGGGCCACGCCGGCCAGCGACTCCGCCCAGCGCAACAGGTCGCTGGGGGAGACGATCGCCGCCGTGGCGGCCGGGTCGACGGGGGGGTCGGCCATAGGTGCACGAACATTACCGGCGTCGCCCGCCGGTCCGGGCCCGCAAGCAGGACGGTCAGCCCTGCGGCCCGGCCCGGGCCCGGAGGACGGCGGCCTTGGCCACGCCCCAGGCGAAGTGCACGGCGGCCAGGTCGGGGTCGAGGTCCCGCAGGGTGCGGGGCACGAGCCCGAACCGGTCCCCGGGCCAGGCCCGCTCCTCGAAAGGGTCCCGCACCACGTCCGGCATGCCGGCCTCGACCAGCACCTCGGTCGGCTCGACCACGGCCGTCCGGATGATCTCCAGCGGCGTGGCCCGCTGTTGGCCCGGGTCGTGGGCGAACAACCCGGCCAACTCCGCCGCCACCCGCCGGGCCGCCACCTCCCCTGCCGCCCGGGCTGCGGCCACGATCTCGCGCTGCCGGTCGGCGTCGACCGCCCCCCAGGCGGACAGGAGCGTGTCGGCCGCCCGGGCGGCCCAGGGGGGCAGGGCCCGGTCCACACCGTCCAGGAGGGCCGTCGACGCCTCCTCCAGACGGGCCCGGGCCACGTCCTCCGCCAGGCCGCCGCTGGCGGCGGCCTTGAGGCTCCGGGCCGCCGACCGCGCCTCATCGGCGGGAGGGACGGACTGGTCGCCTCGGCCGCCCCCGGGCAGGGCGGCGGCGGACGGCGGCGGCGCGCCCGGCTCGTCGTCGGACGGCAGGCCAGCCACGTTCACGGTTCGGACTGGGCGGCCTGGACCAGGGCGGCGGGGACGTCGGTGACGGCGCACGACAGCACGACGCCGTTCTGGACGACCTTCACGTCGGCCTGGCAGGGCAGGATCTCCACGCCCGGGATCCGGTAGCTGACGGTCAGGGAGCTGGGCGGCACGGACAGTCCCTCGACCGACATCGGGGTGACGGTGATGAGGTTGCCCTTGACGGTGACCTTCCCTTTGGCCGTGACCTCGACGCCCTGAATCCGCTTGTGGACCTCCGCCTCCCCCGGGGTGAAGCGGACGTCGACGCCGATGGCCTTGGCCAGCGAGGCGCCGTCGATGGTGGCCACGATCTTCCCCTGGCCGATGTCGTCGAGGCGGACCTTGCCGTGGAACAGGTCGCTCCGGTTCAGCTTCACGTCCGAGGCGTGGATCGACAGCCGGTGGATCAGTACCGCCTCGACCTTCAGGTCGTCGAGGTTGACGTCGACCTGGGGGACCGTCCCCGAGAACAGCAGCCGGCCGATGAAGGGGAAGGAGTGGATGGATGCCGACGAGCCGGACCCGGGCGGGTAGTAGGCGGCGGCCCGCTCGGCCAGCTTCGACTCCGCCCAGCCCTTGGCCGCCTGGTCACCGACGACGAGGGCGAGGACGAGGACGGTCGGGATGACGAGGATGATCCACTTGCGCACGGCTGAGAGCTTGCCCCAAGTGGGCCTGCCCTGACCGCTCAGCTCTCCAGGACGTCGCCCTCCATGCGGTTCACGGTGACGCCGACCTCCGAGAACCACGACACAGCCTCGTCGATGGCCTGCTGCTCACCGGTCAGCTCGAGGATGACCCACCCCGAGCTGGCCTCGACGTTGGCCCGACGGATGTTGGGCACCACGCCGAACCGGTTGGCGGCCTCGTAGATGACCGGCCGCCCGACCAGCGGCTCGGGAAACGACAGGTGGAGGCGGGATCTGCTCATGAGTCTTCGGTCATCTCCCCAGAGCCACGTTGAGGTTGCCCGACCGTAGCCCCTCCAGGTCGAGGGTGGCGTAGAGGTATCCGGCGCCGGTCACGGCGGCCACCACCTCCGCCCGCCGCTCCAGCACCCGGGCCAGGTCGCCGAGCGGCACCTCGAGCCGGGCGAGGTCGCCGTAGTGCCGGACCCGGAGGTCGGGGAAGCCCAGCGTCCGCACCGCCGCCTCGGCCCGGCCGACCCGGTCGAGCGTCCCGAGCGTGACCGGGGTGCCGTAGGGGATGCGGGAGGCGAGGCAGGCGGCGGCCGGCTTGTCCCACACCGGCACACCGAGCGCCCGGGCGGCCTCCCGCACGTCGGTCTTGGTGAAGCCGGCGTCGGCCAGCGGTGTGCGGACACCCCGCTCGGCCGCGGCCCGCTGCCCGGGACGGTGGTCGGAGAGGTCGTCGACGATGGTGCCCACGGCCACGGCCACCCCGGGGCCCTCGGCGGCGGCGACCGGGGCGAGGACGTCGAACAGTTCGCTGCGGCAGTGGTAACAGCGGTCACCGGCGTTGGCGACGTAGCCGGGCCGGGCCAACTCCTCGGTCGTCACCGCCCGCCACCGGAACCCGAACTCGCCCGCCAGCGCCTCGACCTGGGCCACCTCCCCGGACGGCACCGCCGGCGACACGGCCGTCACCACCAGGGCGGACGGGCCGAGCTCCTGATGCGCGACCACCGCCAGCAGACACGAGTCGACCCCACCGGAACAGGCCACGACGACCCGCCCGAGGGCGGAGAGGTCGGCCCGCAGGCGGGACAGCTTGCCGTCGATAC
>JAUZEX010000568.1 GCA_030838815.1 Actinomycetota bacterium | reverse complement strand
ACCGTCGTCCGCCGCTTCGTTCCCGGCCGGGACGAGGACGCCTGGCTGGCGGTCAACAACGCCGCCTTCGCCGGGCACGTGGAGCAGGGCGGGTGGACGAGGGCGACGCTGGCCCAGCGGGAGGCCGAGGCCTGGTTCGACCCCACCGGGTTCCTGGTCGCCGAGCGCGACGGTGCGATGACCGGGTTCTGCTGGACGAAGGTCCATCCGGACGGGGTGGGGGAGATCTACGTCATCGCCGTCGACCCGGCCGCCCAGGGGACGGGCCTGGGCAAGGCCCTGGTGCTCGGCGGCCTGGCCAGCCTGGCCGAGCGGGGGATCACGACCGGCATGCTCTACGTCGACGCCGCCAACGAGGGGGCCGTGGGGCTGTACCGCCACCTCGGGTTCGACGTCCATCACGTCGACCGGGCCTACGTGGCCGAGCTCCGCTAGGCATGGCCACCCGCTACGGCGCGAGCTTCGAGGAGATCGCGGCCCTGCTGGCCTCGTGGGGGGAGCCGGCCTACCGGGCCCGGCAGGTGTGGGACGGTTTGTACCGTCGACGGGCTCCGCTGGAGGACCTCACCGACCTCGGCGTGGGGCTGCGGGCCCGGCTGGCCGAGGCCCTGCCCCCGGCGCTGACCGCCCGCCACACCAGCACGGCCGACGACGGCGAGACGCTCAAGTGGCTGTGGGCCGGCGCCGACGGGGCATCGGTCGAGACCGTGCTCATGCGCTACCGCGACCGGGCCACGGTGTGCGTCTCGACCCAGGCGGGCTGCGCCATGGGCTGCACCTTCTGCGCCACCGGGCAGGCGGGCTTCGAGCGCCACCTCACGCCCGGCGAGGTCGTCGAGCAGGTCGCCCGGGCCCAGCACTCGAGTTCCCAGCGGGTCGGCAACGTCGTCTTCATGGGGATGGGCGAGCCGCTGGCCAACTACGACGCCACCTGGGCGGCGGTGGTGCGCCTCCACGACGACCTCGGCCTCTCGGCCCGGCACATCACCGTGTCGACCGTCGGTGTCGTGCCCGGCATGCGGCGCCTGGCCCGGGAGCACCTTCCGGTCACGCTGGCCGTGTCGCTCCACGCCCCGGACGACGCCCTGCGCGACGAGCTCGTCCCCCTCAACCGCCGCTACCCGCTCGGCGAGGTGCTCGACGCCGCCGGGGAGTACCTGGCGGCCTCCGGGCGCCGGCTCAGCTTCGAGTACGCCATGATCGGCGGCGTCAACGACGCCCCGGCCCAGGCCGACGCCCTGGCCCGCCGCCTGCGAGGCTTCTCCCCCGCGGCCCACGTAAACCTCATCCCGCTCAACCCGACCCCGGGTTTCGGAGCGCCGGCCAGCCCGCCCCGGCGGGTGGCGGCCTTTGCCGAGCGGCTCCGGGCGGGCGGCGTGGCCGCCACCGTGCGCCGCAACCGGGGCACGGAGATCGACGCCGCCTGCGGGCAGCTCCGGACGCGCCACGCCGCCGGAGCAGACTCCGGCCGGAGTGCTCCTGTCACAATGGGGCCACGACGAGGAGGATCCTGACCGTGGCCGGACCGCAGCGCTTCTTCGACCCGTCCCAACCGCAAACCCTCCAGATCGCCACGATCCTGCTCTATATACAGGGCGTGTTCGCCTTTCTCGGCTTGTCCCTCCTCTTCGCCGCCGGTTACGGCGGGGCGGGCTTCGGCATCGCCAACGGCAAGAAGTGGGGGTACGCCCTGGCCGTGGTGATGGCCGCGCTGCAGCTGCTCAGCATCGTCGCCGGCCAGTCGCTCACCACCGTCCTGCGGTCCCCGAACGGAACTGTCGAGCTGATGTTCGCGATCGCACTGCTGGCCCTCGTCCTGCACCCCCAGAGCCGGGAGTACCAGAAGATCTGGTTCTCGTAGAGCCTCCGGCTCCGGTAATCACCGGCGGTCCACCTTTGGAAGGGGAGGTGGACACTAAATTACAGGCTTGTGATTTCGGTCTGGGATCGCCGGGCTGTTCCCCTCTCGGGCCGGTTCGGGGCCGACTCGGGGATCATCGCCGGCATCGTCGGGCTCCTGACCATGATGGTGGGCATCGGCGGCCTGTCCACCTTGGCCCAGGGGCAGCGGGAGGCGGCGGCCGCACTCGCCCCGGCGGCCGCCGTGACCCCGATCAGGCCACTGGCTGTTCCGGCCGCCCCGGCCGCCCCGGCCGCCCCGGCTGTGACGCCCTCCCCCGCCCCGGCGCTGCCCCGGGGCAAGGGCATGTGGCTCCACTACCTCCGCCAGGCGGCGGGGAACGACCCGGCGGCCCTCGTGGCCCAGGCGAAGGCGACCGGTCTCTCGCACGTCTATCTCCGGCTCGGCTCTTCGAAGGACGGGTTCTATGGCCAGGGCGACCTCGACCGCCTCCTGCCGGTCGCCCACGCCGGCGGCCTGGCCGTGGTCGGGTGGGACTTCCCCTACCTCTTCGACGCCGAGGCCGACGCCCGGCGAGCGGCGGACGAGATCGCCTACGCCACGCCGACCGGCCAGCGGATCGACGCCTTCTCGGCCGACATCGAGACCCGCACCGAAGGCGTGAACATCTCTGTGCCGGTGGCCGACACCTACAGCCGCCGGCTGCGGGAGCTGGCCGGACCGGGCTACCCGCTGGTGGCCACCGTGCCCCGTCCCCATTACAACAGCGGCTATCCCTATGCCGAGATCGTGCGGCAGTTCGACGCCGTAGCCCCGATGGTCTACTGGCTGGGCCGCGACCCGGCCGGTGAGGTCGACCAGGCGGTCACCGACCTCGCCGCCCTGGGCAAGCCGATCATGCCGGTCGGCCAGGCGTACGATGCGGGTTCCGAGGGCGGGCCGCCCGGCCCGCCGCCGAAGGAGCACCTCGTGCGCTTCATCCAGGCCGCGCAGACCCGGGGCGTCACCGGTTTCTCGTTCTGGGTCTGGCACACCGCCACCCCCGACCAGTGGGCCGCCATCCGGGAGGCGCACAGCTGACGCCGCCGGTGCCACCCGGCCGTTCCCCGGCGGCCGTGCGGGTTCCGTCGCGCCCTCCGACCTGGCCCGCCGCCACGGCCCTGGCCCTCCTGCTCGGACTGGCCGGGTGCTCGACCGGCGGCGGAGGCGATGCGGCTCGGCCTTCGGGCGAGGCCGCGGTGACGTCCACTCCGACCGGGGCTTCCGACCCTCCGGCCGGGCCCGACGCCGGCCCGACCCCGGACGGGCCGGCCCCGCCGCCCGGCCCGGGGGCCACCCCGCCGACC